>NZ_JAFMPL010000032.1:0-71135 GCF_019038455.1 Nocardia noduli | reverse complement strand
TGCTCGGCGGGGGCGTCGCGGGAACCGACGCGGCCAGCGTGGCGGTGGGGATGGGCGCGCGGGTGACCGTCCTCGACACGAACCTGAACCGTCTGCGCGCGCTCGACGCCCGATTCCAGGGGCGGCTGACGACGCTGGCGTCCAACGCGGTCGAGATCGAGCGGGCGGTACTCGGCGCGGATCTGGTGATCGGGTCCGTGCTGGTGCCGGGCGCGCGGGCGCCGAAACTGATCTCCGAGGAACTCGTCGCCCGCATGCGACCGGGGTCGGTACTGGTCGACATCGCCATCGACCAGGGCGGCTGTTTCGAAGGTTCGCGCCCGACCACGCACGCGGATCCCACTTTCCGGGTGGCGAATTCGCTGTACTACTGCGTGGCGAACATGCCGGGCGCGGTACCGCACACCTCGACCGTCGCACTCACCAACGCGACGCTGCCCTACGTCCTCGCCATCGCGGACCGCGGTTCGCGGCAGGCGTGCGTGGAGTACCCGGAACTCGCTCGCGGGATGACGGCCGAGGCGGGGCGGTTGCTGTCGGTGGAAGTGGCCGCGGCGCACGGGTATTCGGCACCCACGGTGGTGGGCTCTGTCGGGTAGGGCCGACACGGGGGTGCGCCGATCGGCCCGGCCCGCGCGTTCGGCCGACGACCGTGCGTTCGGCTACTCGGTCTCCTCGCTGCGTCCCAGGTACCAGTCGGGGACACCGCCGGTCGGCAGGTCGTGCAATTTATCGGGATTGCGGACGACATTGATCGCGACGATCCGGCCCGCGTCGACGGTGAAATCGAAGACCCCGGTGTGGTTGCCGTCGAAGACCACCAGGCCGGGGCGGCCGTTGACCAGGACCGCGCGGCCCCAGCCGCCCTGCGCCGAGGGCGCGTGATACCAGCCGAGCAGCATCTTCGCGATGAGTTCCGCGCCGTGCACGGGTTTGCGGATGGCGGGCACCTTGCCGCCGCCGTCCGCGGTGAGGCTGACGTTCGCGTCCAGCACACCGAGCAACGCGCTCAGATCGCCCGAACGCCAGGCCAGCGCGAACGCCGACACCACCTTCTCCTGCTCGTCGGACGACGCGGGGAAACGCGGGGTGCCGTCCTCGACACGTTTGCGAGCGCGCGAAGCCAGCTGCCGCACCGCGGCGGGCGTGCGTCCGACCACTTCGGCGACGTCGGGACCGCTCATGCCGAACACGTCCTGCAACACGAACGCGGTGCGCTCGGCCGGTGACAGCGATTCCAGGACCACGAGCAGCGCGGTGGTGACGCGCTCGTCTTGGGCGATCCGATCGGCGGGATCGTCCCAGCTGGTGACCTCCGGTTCCGGCAGCCACTCGCCGATGTACTGCTCCCTGCGGGCGCGCGCCGAACCCAGCAGATCGAGGGCGAGCCTGCCGGTGACGGTGCTGAGCCAGGCGCGCAGATTGTCGATCTCGTCGGCTCGACCCGCCGCGTGCTGACGTTGCAGGCGCAGCCACGCCTCCTGCACGACATCGTCGGCATCGGTCAGACTGCCCAGCGTGCTGTAGGCGAGCCTGCGCAGATACGGGCGATGCTCCTCGAACCGTCGAGCCAGTTCGGCGGCATCGAGCTGTTCGGCGGGTCTGTCGTCGGTCACTGCAACCACCGTTTCGGTCGTGTCGACGCCCGGACTGGCGGACGCGTGTCGGATGCTGACACCGAGGTGACGATGCGGGTGTCCCGAGTGTGACATCGCGCCCGTGTCAGGAGCCCCAGGGGCCGATGCCACCCACCTTGTCGATGCGGATGCGGGTGAGGAAACCGGGCGGGGCGTCGTCCGGCGGGAATCCGGCGCCCGGCGCCGCGAGTGTTTCGGCGAGTTCGGCCAGCAGTTCGGGCGCACCGCCTTCCTCGATCCGGGCGGTGCCGGTGATCGCCAGGTACGGCCGCATGATGTCGCCGCCCTCGTGCGAAAGGATCGTCACCGCGACCCGTCCGTCTCGCCGCACATTGCGCACCTTCCGATATTCCCCCAGATGCGCGGTGACGAGTTCGTCGCCTTCCGGCGTGGACCGCAACGCCACCCACACCACGCTGACCTGCGGACTGCCGTTCGGATTGAGTGTCACCAGCGTCGCGTCGGCCCCGCCGCCGATCAGCGCGCGAGCGTCGTCATCGAGTCTCATGTGCAAGTTCTACCGTGCGCCCGGTGAATTCATTCCCGGCCTGTGAAGGTTGGACCGCGATCGGTGGGGCTCTGCGTCCGGCGTTGATCCGGCCGGTCGACGGCGGGCCGGGACACGGCGGATACCCTCGCCGGATGCGGAAGGGGTTTGCGAACGCGGCCGGGCTGGTACTCGGGTTCGCGCTGGATCGGGTGTTCGGTGATCCGCGGCGTTGGCATCCGGTCGCCGGGTTCGGTAGCGCGGCGCTGGCCTTGGAACGGCGGACCTACGCCGATCGGCGGTCGGCGGGGGTGGTGCACGAGATCGTGGCGGTGGGCGGTGTGGTCGGACTCGGGCTGGTGTCGCGCCGTGGCGGGGTGGTGGCGACGGCGCTGGCCACCTGGACCGTGCTCGGTGGTCGCAGTCTCGCGGGGACCGGGCGGGAGATGGCGGATCGGCTGGAATCCGGTGATCTGGACGGGGCCAGGCGATTGCTGCCCTCGCTGTGCGGGCGTGACCCCGAGGTGCTCGACGCGGACGGACTCGCCCGCGCCGCACTCGAATCGATAGCGGAGAACACCTCCGACGCGACGGTCGCGCCGCTGCTGTGGGGTGCGGTCGCGGGGGTGCCGGGCCTGCTCGGATACCGCGCGATCAACACCCTCGACGCCATGATCGGCTACCGCAACGATCGCTACCAGCGGTTCGGGTGGGCCGCGGCGCGGACCGACGATGTGGCGAATCTGGTCCCCGCGCGGGTCACCGGTCTGCTGACGGCCGCCCTCGCCCCGGTCGCGGGCGGTCGCGCCGCCGACTCGCTGGCTGCGTGGCGACGGGACGCGGCCGGGCACCCGAGCCCGAACGCGGGGGTGGTCGAGGCGACGATGGCGGGTGCGCTCGGCGTCGGACTCGGCGGGGTCACCCGCTACCGCCACGGCACCGAATCGCGGCCTCGGCTGGGCGACGGGCCCGCGCCGACCGTCCCCGACCTGCGTCGCGCGGTGCGCATGTCCGAAGCCGTGCAGGCGGCGGCGGTGCTGGTGGCCGCGGGCTACGCGCTCGCCGCCGGACGACGCTGACCGTCCTCAGGACCTGGTGCGTCCGTACCGGTCGGCCAGGCGATCCCGTGGCGCCACCGATTCGGGTTCGAGCGGTTCGGTGGCGGTCGGCCCGGTGGCGACCGGTTCGGTGGCGGACTTCTCCTTGCGCCGCTCCCTGATCTCCGCGTACACGAAGTAGCCGAGGCCCAGGGGCGCCATGATGCCGAACGCGAGCCATTGCAACCCGTAGGACAGGTACGGTCCGGCGTCGAGTTGCGGCAGCGGCGTGGGGGAGAACGCGCCGGGCTGGTCCTGCGAGAGCTGGAGATAGCCGCTTCGGTCACCGGCCGGGATCGCGGTCAGCGGCAGGCCGATCACCCCGGCCTCCTGGGTGGTGTCGATCGAGTACACCTGCCGGAAACCGTCCTCGGTCACCGGTTCCCGCCCCGGCGTGACACCTTCGGACGCTCGGACGCGGCCTTCGACACGCTGCGACCCGGCGGGCGGATCCGGAATCGCCGGTGGTCGCGAACCGCCGTCGACGCCCGCGACGAGGCCGCGATCGACCAGAAGTACGCGCCCGTCGGTCAACGCGAAGGCGGTCAGCACCGAATAACCGGGCGCGCCGTCCAGATGACGGAGCCGGACCAGCACCGTCGAATTCGGGACGAAACTGCCGGTCGCGGTGACCCGACGCCATTCGGTGCCGTTGTCGGCGTCGTCGAGCATGGTGGTGATATCGACCGGATCCGCTCGGACCGAATCGGCGATCAGCTGATTGCGATGCGAGGTCGAGGTGTTCTTGCCGAGCTGCCACGGCGCGAGCACCGTGAAACACAGGTAGGCGAACGCGACCACGAGCGCGGCCAGGATGACCCAGCTCGGCCGAAGCAGGAAGGTGATTCTGCGCATCAGCGTCGTCGTCCGTCGGGGGCCGCGTCGCCGAGGGCGGTGTGGGTCCACTCCAGCAGGCCGGGCATCGCGGCTTCGATCTGCTCGCGGACGATCTCGAAATCCGAGGTGTCGCCGTAGTACGGGTCGGGAACGTCGGGTCCGTCGGCGTCCGGGTCGAAACTGCGCAGGAGTCTGCGCCGGTCCGAGGGCACTCCGGCCTCGGCCAGCGCGCGTTCGTGGCCACGGTCCATGGCGATCAGCAGATCCGCGCCGCGATGGTCGGGCCCGAGCAGTGCCGCCGCGTGTCCGATCGGATAGCCGTATCGGCGCAGCGTCGACGTGGTGCGCGGGTCGGCGTCGTCTCCGACGTGCCAGCCGCCGGTGCCCGCGCTGCTCACCCGCACCCGATCGGTCAGACCCTCTTCGCTCAGATGGTGCGCGAATATCTTCTCCGCCATCGGCGAACGGCAGATGTTGCCGGTACAGACGAACGATATGTGCAGCTCACCCACGACAACCATTCTGGCCGGTGACGCCGCGAGGCCGCCACGTAGGGTGTTGGATCGTGCCATCGGACCCGGTCGATCATGCGAAACTACGCCACCACGGCGATGTGGACGCACGCCCCGGACTGCTCGATTTCGCGGTGAACGTGCAGGGCAGCGCGCCGCCGCGGTGGTTGCGCGAGCGGTTGGCGGCCTGCCTGACCGACCTCGGCCGCTACCCGAGCGCCGACGCGGAATCCGCCGCGCGCGCGGCGGTGGCGGCCAGGCACGGTCGCGCTCCGGAGGAGGTCCTGCTGCTCGCGGGCGCGGCCGAGGGGTTCGCGATGCTGCCCCGGCTCACGCCGCGACTGGCCGCGGTGATCCACCCGTCGTTCACCGAACCGGAACTGGCGCTGCGCGAGGCGGACATCCCGGTGACGCGGGTCGTTCTCGAACCGCCCTACACCTTGGATCCGGCCGCCGTCCCCGCCGACGCCGACATGGTGGTCCTCGGCAACCCGACCAACCCCACCTCGGTGCTGCACCCCGCCGACACCCTGCGTGCCCTGCGCCGCCCGGGCCGACTCGTCGTGGTCGACGAAGCGTTCACCGACGCGGTGGTCGGCGAACCGGAATCCCTGGCCGCCGACGCCACCCCGGACGTGCTCGTGCTGCGCAGTCTCACCAAGACCTGGGCGCTCGCGGGCTTGCGGTGCGGATACTTCCTGGGCGCGCCCGAGGTACTGGCCCGGCTCGGCCAGGGTCGTCCGCACTGGCCGCTCGGCAGTCTGCAACTGGAGGCGATCACCGCGACCGCCGCACCCGACGCCGTCGCCTGGGCGCAGCGCCGCGCGGCCGTGATCGCCGAGGAGCGCGCCGCGATGATCGGGCGCCTGACCGCGCTCGGCGTCGACGTGCACACCCCCGCGCAGGGCCCCTTCCTGCTCCTGCGGGTGCCGGACGGCGAACTGCTGCGCAAACACCTCGCCGACCTCGGCGTCGCGGTCCGCCGCGCGGATACGTTTCCCGGCCTCGGCCCGAACCACCTGCGGGTCGCGGTGCGCGGGGCCGCCGAGGTGGATCGCCTGGTCGAGGCGATCGAGCAGGCGGGTCTGTGACAGCCGCGCGGTCATCGGAGGTCGCGGCGTACGGAACTCGGAATATCCGGGGCGCGGATATGGGCCGACGCCGACGGCGGCGAATCGACAGGTGTGAGTCCGGAGCAGGGAGAGGCTGATGGTGACGACGCTGGCGGAACTCATCGGGGTGCTGGACGCGGCCTACCCGCCGAAACTGGCGGAATCGTGGGATTCGGTCGGGCTGGTCTGCGGTGATCCCTCCGACGAGGTGAGCCGGGTCCTGTTCGCCGTCGACGCGACAGCGGACGTGGTGGACGCGGCGATCGGGGAGCGCGCGCAGGCGCTGATCGTGCACCATCCGCTGCTGCTGCGCGGCGTCGACACGGTGGCGGCCGACACCCCGAAGGGCGCCCTGGTGCACCGGCTGATCCGGTCGGGCTGCGCGCTGTTCTCCGCGCACACCAACGCCGATTCCGCCGCTCCCGGCGTCTCCGACGCGCTCGCGAACGCGCTCGGTCTCACCGTCACCGGGGTGCTCGACCCGAAACCCACGGCCGCGGTCGACTGCTGGGTGGTGCAGGTACCGCGCACCCATACCGAGGCGGTGCTCGCGGCGTTGTTCGGCGCGGGCGCGGGCGGGTCCGGCAACTACCACGACTGCGCGGTCCACGTGCCCAGCGTCGGCCAGTTCCGTCCGATGCCCGGCGCGAATCCCGCGATCGGCACCGTCGGCGAACTCCAGCGCGTGGACGAGGACCGGATCGAGGTCATCGCGCCGCCTGCGGCCCGTGGCGCGCTGCTCACCGCGTTGCGCGCCGCCCACCCGTACGAGGAACCCGCCTATCACGTCACCGAGCGCGCGCCGTTCCCCTCCGGTGTCGGCATCGGCCGGGTCGGCGTCCTGCCGCGACCGCAGACATTGCGCGCCTTCACCGCCAGGGTGCGCGCCGCGCTGCCGCAGACCGTCTGGGGTGTCCGCGCGGCGGGCGATCCGGATCGGATGATCGAGAACGTCGCCGTCTGCGGCGGTGCGGGCGATTCCTATCTCGGGAAGGTGGCGCGGCTCGGGGTCGACGCCTATGTCACCTCCGATCTGCGTCACCATCCGGCCGACGAACATCTGCGCGCGGGCGGTCCCGCGCTGGTCGACGCCGCCCACTGGGCCACGGAATTCCCGTGGTGCGCCCAGGCCGCCGATATCGTGCGCCGCGCGTTCCCGACGCTGGAAACCCACGTCTCGAACCTGCGCACCGATCCGTGGACGGTGAGCGGCGCCGAGTGAACGTGACCTGAGCACCGGCGATTCGAATGGCGCAGCCGGTGGTTCAGGCCGAGGATATGTGCAGGTCGGATCGCCGCACGAAGGGACTGTCCTGCATGGAACTCACGGTGAACGACGGCGCGGCGACCGGGATCGCCGACATTCTCGAGACCTGGGCCGCCGCGCTCGGCGGCGACTACCGCGGCTACCTGAATCACGCCATCCGCGTCGTGCAGGTCGCCGACCTGCTGCATCTGCGCGCGGGCGGCGGCGAGGCGGAAATGCCGAGCGCACTGCCGGAATT
Source organism: Nocardia noduli (assembly GCF_019038455.1). Taxonomy (NCBI): domain Bacteria; kingdom Bacillati; phylum Actinomycetota; class Actinomycetes; order Mycobacteriales; family Nocardiaceae; genus Nocardia; species Nocardia noduli. The sequence continues at coordinate 63,948 of NZ_JAFMPL010000032.1, read as the reverse complement.
CGTGGTGGCCGCCGCCTTCCACGATCTCGGTATCTGGAGCGACGGCACCTGGGACTATCTGCCGCCGTCCATCGAACGCGCCGAGCGGTGGTTGCGCGACACCGGCGACGAGACCCGAATACCGCTGGTGACGACCATGATCGACGATCACCACAAACTGCGCGCCGCGGCCGGGCCGCTGTCGCCGGTGGAACTGTTCCGCAAGGCCGACACCGTCGATTTCACGAGTGGCATCGTGCGCTTCGGTTTGTCGGCGCGCGACTATCGCACGGTGCGCCGCGCCTTTCCCAGTTCCGGATTCCATTGGAAACTGGTCGAACTGGCGACCGCGGGCGCGCTACGTCATCCGCTGCACCCGGCGCCGATGGTGAAGTTCTAGGCACCGCGCGACCCGGCCTCTGTCCTATTTGCGCGTGTTGTCGGTGTGTCGCGATGTTCACCCGAATCGAAACCTCCGGACCGGGTACAACTACCGCATGAACTACCCGGTGGACTTCGGGTTCGTGCAGGTCGGCCTGATCCTGCTCATCCTGATCGCAGTGGCGCTGATCGTCTCGGCGTTGGTAATGGTGCGCAAAGTGGGGCCGCGTGTGCTGCTCGGACGGGGTGCGGGTGGGTTGGTCCTACTCGTCGCCGCCGTGGGCCTGCTCTGGATAGCGACCCTGATGCAGACATATCTCGGATTGAGCGGCGAGATCAAGGCCGCCCACGTCGTCGTGAAAGAGGTTGCCGGGCAGGAACATCAGCTGGAAGTCGAACTCACCCTCTACGGTGACGAGAACCACGACGAGCGCAAGGAGACCTACCGGGTCCAGGGCGATCTGTGGGTGCTCCAGGCCAATATCGTGGAACTGGAGCCGTGGGTGAACGCGCTCGGATTCCACTCCGGATACCAGGTCACCCGGCTCTACGGTCAGCGCCTCGACGGTGTCGCGACCACCCAGAACCAGTTCTTCGTCAACGGGGACGACAAGGATTTCTTCGCCGACATGCGCGAGGGCAAGTGGTACACCGAACCTTTCGTCCGCTCCGCCTACGGCAACGCGGTCATCTCGACACCGGGTGAGTACGACGTGTTCATCTCCCGCGACGCCATCAAGACCCGCGCGGCGGGGTAGCAGGAGGTCGGGGGTGGGGCCGGTCACCGGCCTCGCGTCCGATCGCGCCGACGCCGGGGTACGGTTGAGCACTGGTATTCGACGCCCGAGGGGCGGTTCGGGTACTTCCACCCTTCCCATAGCGTTCAGGAGCTTCCCCGCGTTGAATGTCGAATCATCGATCCAGGCCAAGCTGCTCCGGCTCGCCGCTGTCGACGCCGAGTCGACGCGGATCGCGCATCGTCGCAACGTGCTGCCCGAGCAGCAGGAGGTCGCCCGATTGGAGGCGGAGCGCAATGCGCACAAGGACGCCGCCGTGGCGGTGGAGATCCAGCTGGACGATCTCGATCGCGACATCAAGAAACTCGAGGGCGAAGTCGACGCGGTGCGCAAGCGCGAGGACCGCGATCGCGGCATGCTGAGCGCCGGAACCGTGAACGCCAAACAGCTTTCGGAACTCCAACACGAGCTGGGCAGCCTGGAGCGCCGACGTTCGGTCCTGGAGGACGAACTGCTCGAGGTCATGGAGCGGCGCGAGGCCTCCGCCGCCGATCACGATCACGCGGGCGCCCGTCTCAGCAAGACCGAGGAAGAGCTGGCCGACGCACAACGCCAGCGTGACGAGGCCGTGGCCGATCTCGATGTGGCCCAGCAGCGGTGCGAGCGGGACCGGGCGGATCTGATCCAGCTCTTTCCCGGCGAACTGCTGACCGTCTACGACAAGCAGCGCGCCCAGCAGGGTGCGGGCGCCGCGCTGCTCCAGGCCAGGCGGTGCGGCGCGTGCCGCATCGAACTCGACCGCGGTGAGATCGCGCGGATCGCCAAGACCGCGCCCGATGTGGTGGTCCGCTGCTCGGAATGCGGTGCGATTCTCGTTCGCACCAAGGAATCGGGTCTGTGACCTGCTCCGATCTCATCGCCGCCCCGGCTTCGGGCATGGCGGATGACAGGCGCTGAGCGTGTGGTGGTAAGCACACTTCGCACGGAAACGGCCCGGTCCGGTCGAAACGGGCTCGCTGTCGAAGTGGGCGGCTAGCGTGAGATCGTGGCCGACCGGGTGTGCGAGCGCTCCGGCCGGGACCGGTCGAAGCGGCTCGGCGTCGGCGTCCGTCATGAGCGAGGAGTTCGGGTAGTGAGCAACGAACACGTGATCGTCGAGGCGGACGGAGGGTCGCGCGGCAATCCGGGACCCGCCGGCTACGGCGCGGTGGTCTTCGCCGACGACCACACGCGGGTACTCGCCGAACGCCGCGAATTCATCGGCGTCGCGACCAACAACGTCGCCGAGTACCGGGGTCTGATCGCGGGCCTCGAGGCCGCGACCGAACTGGGCGCGCGCGTGGTCGAGGTCCGCATGGACTCCAAACTCGTCGTCGAGCAGATGTCGGGACGCTGGAAGATCAAGCACGCGTCCATGATTCCGCTGGCCGACCGCGCGCGCAGACTGACCGCGGCCTTCGATCGGGTGGGTTTCACCTGGATCCCACGCGCCGAGAACTCCCACGCCGACCGGCTGGCCAACGAGGCCATGGACGACGCGAGCGTGGTCGAGGAGGTGCGCGGAGCCCTGTCGACGCCCGCCGAGGAGCGCAAGCCCGCGCAGGCCGCCGCCGCCCCGTCCTCGCCCGGCTGGACCGGCGCCGTCGGCCGCCCGACGCGGTTGCTGCTGCTGCGGCACGGCCAGACCGCCCTGTCCGTGGAACGCCGATATTCCGGGCGCGGCAATCCGCCGCTGACCGAACTCGGTCGCGAACAGGCCGCACGGGCCGCCAAGATGCTCGCGACCAAGGGCGATATCGCCGCGGTCGTCAGTTCGCCGCTGGATCGCGCCAGGGAGACCGCCGAGGCGGCGGGCGCCGCGCTCGGCGCACCGGTGCGGGTACTCGACGGTCTGATCGAAACCGATTTCGGCGAATGGGACGGCCTCACCTTCGCCGAGGCCGCCCAGCGCGACCCCGAACTGCACGCCCGCTGGCTCGGTGACACCGCGGTGTCACCGCCCGGCGGCGAGAGTTTCGACCGGGTGCGCGAGCGGATCGAATCGGTTCGCCGCGACCTGGTCGCCCTGTATCCGGGACAGAACGTGGTCACGGTCAGCCACGTGACGCCCATCAAGACCCTGCTGCAACTGGCGCTGGGGGTCGGGCCGTCGCTGCTGTACCGGCTGCACCTGGATCTGGCATCCTTGTCGGTCGCGGAGTTCTATCCGGACGGCGGTTCGTCGGTGCGCCTGGTCAACGACACCTCGTACCTGAACTAGATGTCGTGATGCGGGGTTCCGCGCGGTCGGATCCGCGAAAGAATGGCCGATGTTCCAGCGCGGTAGTACATTTCGTGCGGGGTTGGTGGGGGAATACTGCCGCGAGGTGTGGTGCGGTCACACCCGGGCGAATTCGGGTGTCGGCCCGGATTCTTGGAGAAGGAGAGTAACTGCTGTGAGATTCAGAGGGGTGGCGGCCGTTGTTGCCGTCATCGCGAGTGTCGGTGCCGTCGTGGCGGGTATGGCGCAGGCCGCGCCGGGGAGTGTGGTCCTCGGCGGTAGTTCGGGCCTCGTCTTCGACAACAACTCGGCGTGCTCGCTGACCGCCATCGGCTACGACAACGCCAATCGGCTCGTCGGGCTGACCGCGGGTCACTGCGCGCCCACCGGTGCGCGGCTGGCCTCGGAGGGCGCGATGGAGGCGGGCGCCGTTGGTGTCGTGGCGTACTCCGACAACGGGGAGGGTCTGGATTACGCGGTTCTGCAATTCGACCCGGCGAAGGTCACCCCGGCACGGGTCGTCGGCGCCACCACCATCAACGGCATCGGTGGACAGCCGGGTCCGGGAACGACGGTGTGCTCCAACGGCCGCACCAGCGGTCCGGGCTGCGGCGTCGTCTGGGGAACCCTCGACGAGTCGGTCACCATCAACCAGGCGTGCTCCAAGCCGGGTGATTCGGGCGGTCCGGTCACCGTGGGCGACAAGCTGGTCGGCATGAACCAGGGCAGGCTCACCGGCCTGGCCGGGATCGGCTTCGATCTGCCCTGCGCGACGGCGGCGAACCCGATCCATTCGCCCGCGTTCTTCGCGCCGATCGACATCATCCTCGCCGCCGTCAACGCCACCGGTGGCGTCGGCAGCGGATTCCGGACCTTCTGAGCCGGAGAGTTCCACCCTCGCCGCCGCGTGCCCGAACGGGTCGCGGCGGCGAGTCGTTTCCGTCGTCGCTACGTGGCCGGATCGGCCTGAAGTCACCGAGTCAGTCGAATACGGCCAGGCGCAGCCGAGAGGTGTAGGTACCGGCGCGGCCGAGTGCGTCGATGGCGGCGTCGAGTTCGATCGTCGCCTCCTCGAAGACCTCACGCGCGCCCGCCACGCAGTACGCGGGAGTGATGAGTGCGCCGATGCCCTCGGTGTCGAGCAGTAGTCCCGACGTGGGCAGGCCGCGGTAGTCCTCGGTCAATTCCGCCAGGGCGCGGCGTAATTCCGTCACCTGGGCGAGGATGCCCGCGCGGCGCGCGTCGAGCAGTTGCGGATCGGTCATGATGTGCGCTCGATTCTCCTGCGGGACCACGACACTCGCAATCTACCCCCGTCTCCTCCGCGACGGTGTCCTACCCGAAGCCTTGATCGCCGAGTCGAGTTTGGCGAGGAAACGGGATATGTGCGGGTCGGATTCGAGGTGAACGATTTCCCCGATCTCGAACCACCTGCCCTCGCCGAATTCACGTGGATCCAGCGCGTATTCGCGGGTGCGGTCGCCACGGATGACGTACCAGAGGCTGACATCCTCGTGCCCGCCGCTGGGCCCGACCGTGGTGGTGACGGTGAGGAACAGCGGATCCGTGCCGACCACATCGAAATCGGCCTCGATCCCCAATTCCTCGAACGTCTCACGCCGCGCCGCGGTCGACGGTGACTCGCCGGGGTCGACGTGGCCGCCGGTGGGCAGCCACAGCCCCGCGAGCAGGTGACTGCCGAGGAAGACCGCCCCGGCGTCCGGATCGACCAGGACGACGTAGGACACCAGATGCCGCGGCGGCACCGCCGGTTTCACGCGACGGAACACGTCGTCGGTGGCGGCCATCCACGACAGTGTCGCCGCGATATGGGCGCGTTCCAGGTCGTCGAATGCTTCGATCCCGCCGACGATCTCGGCGATTCCCGCTGTCACCGAATTCATGGATCGAGACCGTAGCGGCAGGTACCGACAGGTTCGCGAATCAGCACAGCCCGGCGAGTTTGTACAGGACCAGCGAACCGGCCACCGCGACGTTGAGACTGTGTCCCGAGCCGACCATCGGGATCTCGACGGCGAAATCCAGCAGTTCCACGCCCTCGGGCGGGATACCGTCGGATTCGTGACCGAGCACCATGACGGTGCGTCTGTTCGCCGGTTCGACGTCGGCGAGCCGGATCGATTCGTCGGTGAGTTCGACACCGACGATGGCGGATCCGCCCCGGCGCTGACGTTCCAGCCAACGGTCGACGCGTCCGTCGATCCAGTGCACGCACGGCCGCGTGCGCAAGGTGTTGCCCTGGGCGAGCGCGTCGGGCACCCACGGTTGACGCGGTACCGCCATGCAGGCGCCGACCGCGTCGCAGGTGCGAAGCAGGGTACCGAGATTGACGCTGTGCTTGGGCCACAGCGGCGCCGCGATCAGGTGATTCCAGCAGCCGTGCGCGCGCCTGCGCCGTTGTCTGCGCAATTCGGGGCGGGTGCGGACCCGCGCGGCCGTCATGAACGGAAGGGGAGAGCCTTCCCCGGGGAGAGAACAGATTTCATCGTGACGGTACTTCGCGGCGCACCGGGGCCATCGACGGGAATATTGCCATCGACGATACCCGGTCGCCACGTATCCGCGACAGATGCGCTCAGGGCCGCAACACCGAGACCAGGAATTCGGTCTGGTCGTAGACGACCTGTTCGAAGACGTCATCGAAGTACAGATCGAAATGGCCCACCGGATATCGTTTGACCACAGCGTGTTTGGTTCGCTCCGCGGCCTTGAGCGCCGGTTTCGCCGGTGCCACCGAGTCGTTGTCGGCGATGGCGTAGAAGACCGGCATCTTCAGGGCTTTGGCCCGGCGTCCCGGTGCGTTGAACAACGCGGGAAAGGCGAAGCGCGCCGCCACTTTCGGCTGCCAACTCTCGCTGTCCTCGGCCAGCCTGCCGTATCCCTCGGGAACATCGCGGGCGCTCATCAGGGCCGCGGACCGTTTGCGGCCCGCGAGTTTGATCCCGACCGGCTTGCGCCGGATCGGCCCGATCAGCAGGTCGGTGGCCGCGATCGTGACGACCTTCGTCACATTGATCGGGCCCTTCACCATCGTCGAGGCCCATCCGCTGGTGCACGGCGCCTGCGCGACGACCGCCGCGATGTAATCGTCCTGCGGTGCGATCGTGAGCACGTGCCCGCCACCGAGGGCGGTGCCCCACAGTGCGATTCGCGTCTTGTCGATCCCGCGCAGGGTGCGGGCGAAGGCGATGGCGTTGCGCCAGTCCTCACGCTGTCTCGCGATGTTCACCACCTGACGCGGCGTGCCCTGACTCGCGCCGAAATGACGGTAATCGAAGACCAGCACGGCCATGCCCGCCGCCGCGAACCGCCGTGCGTACCTGTCCAATCCCATCTCCCTGGTGCCCCCGAGACCATGACCCATCACCACCAGTGGGCGGGGTTTGGGGACGCCGTCGGGAGGATACAGCCACGCCGCGCATTGATCCCCGCCCGACGTGAAACCGACCTCGACACGCTCCATGGATATTTACCGTACTGGGTCGGTCGTGGGCGCGCGGACCGGTGGTTGCCCGGTCGCGTACCCTTGGGGCGCGGACGAGTTGGCCGGGCGACCGCGGCGCTGGGAACGGGCACTCTGTGCCGCCGCCCCGCGCCGAGGAAAGTCCGGACTCCACAGAGCAGGGCGGTTGCTAACGGCAACCCGGGGTGACCCGCGGGACAGTGCCACAGAGAACAGACCGCCCACGGTCGCGTCGTGTGCGAACACGGCTCGATCGTGCGGTGAGGGTGAAACGGTGCGGTAAGAGCGCACCAGCGCCCCGGGTGACCGGGGCGGCTAGGTAAACCCCGCCCGGAGCAAGGTCGAAGGTCGCACCGTTCGCGGTGCGGCTGCGCAGGTGTTCGAGGGCTGCTCGCCCGAGCCTGCGGGTGGACCGCTCGAGGCACCCGGCAACGGTGTGTCCAGATGGATGGTCGTCACCCGGTGCGAACCGGGTACAGGATCCGGCTTACACGCCAACTCGTCCGCCCCCGCCCCGGCGGGATACGTGCCGGCCGCTGTCCGAGGACATGCGGCCGATCACGGTGAAACAGCGGGAGCGACTACCCGCACATGAGTTTGGCCATCTGGTAGATGGCCGCCGCCTCGTCCTTCGTCACCTCCGTCGAGCCGTTCTTGGCGTGCGTGGCGACACCGCTGATCACGGCGTCCTCGGCTTTACCCGACTTCAGGTCCGCGCAGGTCTGATTGAGGATGTCGCTGATCTGGACGTCGCTCTTGCCCTGCGCCAACTTCGGGAAAGCGCTCTTGAAACTGACGACGAAGGTGCCCGCCTTCGCACCGTCGACGACCCGGGCGACGCTCGAGGCGGCCGCCGCGGACGCCGAGGTACCGGCCGCCGCGGAGGATGTGGCTGTGTCGTCGTTGCAACCGGCGAGGAGCAGGGCGAATACGGAGGCGCTGGCCGCGAGAGCGGCGGAGGTTCTTCTCACGGAGCGGGATGCTAGCGGCCTCGAACAAAAGTCGCCCTCCGTGTGGTTAACGGAAGGCGACGATTGCGTGGACCGAAACTGTGAGGTCAGACCGGTTCGATCAGGAATACCTGAGCCCAGTAGGCGGCCTGGTCGGGGCCGAGCAGCGGCATCAGGTAGTCGAAGATGATCGATGACATCAGTGCGGTACTCCCAAATATCGACGTACGGGGTCACTTCGGAACACGCGGGATGTGCCGAGAACCGGACAGCCCGCGCCGCCCGGGAACGTTAGCAGCCGCCGACGACGCGCCGACGGCTGCGGGTCGGGCATAACAATTCATCTCCTACTGGCCCCGATCGTGATCGACGTCATAGAGTGGTCGCCGTTGGCAAGGCCCGTTGCCGGGCTGCATCGGGCCTTTCGAATTTCGATCGCGGAAGCAGGTCTCAACTCCATGCGGGTAGTTCGTTCTATGGTCGCCGGTGCTCTCATCGCCGGGGCCGCATCGGTTTTCGCAGTGCTCGGTGCCGGGTCCGCAAGCGCGGTCGCCGTCACCCCGCTGCCGGGTGGGGTTCAGGTCGATCTCAGCCCGGCCGATACCCAGTGGGTGCACCAGACCCACTTCGGTCGCACGATCGCGGGCCTTCCGCATCCGTCGGCCGCGTCGTTCGGTGAGGCGCTGGACGGGGCTGCCGCCGTGTCCTCGGCCTACCCGACGGGACGGGTCACCTTCACCGTCTTCGGTCCGTTCAACGAACTGAACGGCACCATGCTGGCGTTGCAGTAGCTGGTGGAATTACACCAGCGGATCATCTCGGCGCCGGTCGACTTCGGCGCCGTCAGATCCGAATTCGGCTTGGCCTCGACGTATCCCGCCGAGGCCACCGCGGAAGCCCGCGACGCGAACGACGTGTTCGCGGGCAACCGGATCGATCGCACCGATATCGAATTCGTGACCATAGACCCGCCGGGCTCGATGGACCTGGACCAGGCCGTCCATCTCGAGCGCACCGGCACCGGTTTCACCGTGCACTACGCGATCGCCGACCTCGGCGCCGTCATCGCCCCCGATGGCGCGCTCGCCCGTGAGGCAGGCGCGCGAGGCCAGACCTTCTACATGCCCGACACCGTCGTGCCACTGCATCCGCCGGTGCTCTCGGAGGGTTCGGCGAGCCTGCTGCCCGACCGCACCAGACCCGCCGCGCTGTGGACCATCGAATGCGACGAGAACGCCGAACCGCTGCGGTACTCGGTCGTGCGGGCCACCGTCCGCTCCCGCGCCCGGCTCGACTACGCCGGTGTGCAAGCCGACGCCGACGCCGGTCGCCTACACCCCTCGATCGCGGCCCTGCCGGAATTCGGCACGCGGCGCATCGAAGTGGGGCTGGCCCGTGGCGTGATCGGGTTGCGGCTGCCGTCGCAGAGTGTCATCCGCGACGACGCCACCGACGGGCACTGGCAGTTGGTACTGGAACCGCGCACCGCCGCCGACGACTGGAACGAACAGATCTCGCTGCTCACCGGGATGTGCGCCGCCCGCATCATGGTGGACAACTCCGACGGAGGCCGGGCCGGTCTGTTGCGCACGATGCCGCCCCCGCCCGAATCGGCCATCCAATCCCTGCGCCGCACCGCCGCGGCCGTCGGGGTCGCCTGGCCCACCGACAAACCGGTCGGGCGGATGCTCGCCGAACTGGATCCGAACACCCCCGCCGCCCTCGTGCTCATGTCGGAGGCCACCGGCCTGCTTCGCGGCGCCGCCTACACCGTGCTCGGCGCCACCGATCTGTCACCGGAGGCATTGCGCCACAGCGCGATCGGCGCACCCTACGCCCACGTGACCGCGCCGCTGCGCCGACTGGCAGACCGCTTCGGCACCGAGATCTGCCTGGCCCGCTGCGCCGGGACACCGATCCCGGAATGGGTGCGCGAGGGTCTCGCGCCGACCGCCGAATCGATGAAACGCAGCGACGCCGTCGCGGGCAAGGTCGAGCGCGCCTGCATCGACCTCACCGAATCGACCCTGCTCGCCTCGCGCACCGGCGGCGAATTCGACGCCGTCGTCCTCCGCGAGGGCAACGGCAACCGGCCCGCCGAGATCTTCGTCGCCGACCCGCCCGTACTCGGCCGCTGCGCGGGCGCACCCCCGGAAGGGACCTCGGTCCGCGTCCGTCTCGTCACGGCCGATCCCGCCACCCGCAAGATCACCTTCACCTTTCCCGCCTGAGCGGGCCCACTCGCAAGACCTCTACAACGTGTCGGAGGATTCACTCCCCGCCCACGAACGCCGCCGTCGCCAACGCCGTGATCGGCAGCCCGACGTGCGGCAGCCCAGCGACGTGTGGGCCGCCCCGCAACGCAATCCCGCCGATCCGCGGCCGTCGTGAACGCCGCGCCGCCCGTGCGGCCGAGCGCGCCGCTCTGCGCGACCAGACCACGACCTGAGCCGACTTCCGGGCCCGTGCCGCCGAACCCGACCACGCCGCCACCATGGAAGTTATGCGCAGCTTCTTCGACCCCGCGGAAATCTTCGATGCTCGCGGCACGGTCGCTCCTGGACAGATCGTGTTCCTCAACGGTGCGTCGAGTTCGGGTAAATCCAGCCTCGCGCGCCGACTGCTGATCGATCTGGACCGGCCCTTCTTCCACATGGGTGTCGACATGATCGGCGCGATGCGGTCGGAAACGCGCACCGGCGAACTCGATCCGGCGGCGCTCGCCGAAGTTCTGCGGCGCACCCGTGCGGGTTTCCATCGGGCGGTCGCGGGAATGGCGCTGGCGGGTAACGACATCGTCGTGGACCATGTCCTCGGTGAGCCGTGGCGGCTGCGGGACTGTCTCACGGTGATGGCGGGCATCGATGTCGTACTCGTCGGTGTGCACTGCTCCCTCGACGAATTGCGTCATCGAGAACGGCGGCGCGGAGACCGCGTCGTCGGTACCGCCGCCGCGCAGGTCGATGTGGTCCACGCACACGGGATCTACGACCTGGAAGTCGACACCGGACGCGACACCGTCGAGGTCTGCTCGGCCCGGGTCGCGGAGTTCCTCGAGCAGGGACCGAAGCCGCGAGCATTCGATCGTCTTCGCGCCGCCGCGAAACCGTGACGCGGCGGGACCTACTGCGGCTACCCGGTCGACAGTGCTCGGGCGGCGACGGGGTAGCGGTCCAATTCGCGATCGGCGGCGCTCTGTTCGACGGCGGCGAGGCGGTGGTAGATATCGGTGGATTCCCCGGCGGCCTCGGCCGCGGCGGCGCGTTCGAGGATCGCCTCGCGCGATTCGACGGCGTCGCGGTGGTCGCCGAGCACCGTCTGTAGTCGTTTGGCGCGCGAGCCGAGCGCGGTCGCCTGCTCCCCGAGGACGCCCTCGGCCGCTTCGCACGAATACCGCAGGCGTTTGGCGCTTTTGCGGATGTCGTGCAGCAGTTCGACGCGGTCGGCGGGGGAGACGGTCGGCTCGGTCCTGATCAGCGCTTCGACGCGTTCCTGGTCGCGGTGCAGTACGAAACCGAAGAATCCGGCGGCGGGGGCGGCGGCGCGCGAGGAACGCAGCGGCGGCGCGGTACGCCATCGGATCAGCAGGTCGTGCAGCGCGCGGTAGCGGTCGGCGTCCAACGCGGTGAGGATGTCGGTGTGCGCGGACTCGTAGCGGGCGCGCTCCGCGGTGACGAGCCGGGCGGTCGCGGTGGCCAGGTCGCCGGGGGAGAGGTCCGCGGCCTGTTTGTCGAGCAGGGTGACGAAACGATCGGCGCGCACCTCGGCGTCACGCGCGACGCCGAGCAGATCGGCCAGCCATTTCAACTCGATATTCGCCGCCGTCACCGGATCTCGCTGGAGCAGCGTCTTGTACGACCGCAGCACACTGCGCAGCCGTCGCGTCGCCACCCGCATCTGGTGCACCGAATCGTCGGCGTCGGCGCGCACGTCGGGTTCGGCGGCGGTGAGCCGGTCGACGTCGTCGCCGAGCGCCGTGATCAGCGCGGTTCCTGCGGTGACCCCCATGCGATCAACTCACTTTCGAGAATCCGTCGGTCGCCTCGACGAGATGGTGGGTGATGCCGGGTTCGTTCGCCGAGTGACCGGCGTCGTCGACGATGTGCAACGTCGAACCGGGCCAGGCGCGATGCAGATCCCAGGCGCTGACCGCGGGGCAGACGATGTCGTGACGCCCCTGGACGATGACCGCCGGAATATGGGAGATGATGCCGATATCGCGCAGCAGCTGTCCTTCTTCGAGGAAACCGCCGTGGCGGAAGTAGTGGTTCTCGATCCTGGCGAAGGCGAGCGCGAACCGGGGAGCGGCGGTCTCGGCCACGCGGTCCGGCTGCGGCAGCAGCGAACTCGTCGAACCTTCCCAGGTGGACCAGGCGATGGCGGCGGCGGTCGCGATCCGGTCGTCGAGGGAGTGCAGCAGCCGGTGGTAGACCTCGACCAGATCCTCGCCGCGTTCGGATTCCGGCACCGGGGCCAGGAATTTCTCCCACTCGTCCGGGTAGACGTATCCGGCGGCGCCGTTGTAGTACCAGTCGATTTCCTTGCGCCGCAGCAGGAATATGCCGCGCAGCACCAGTTCGGTGACCCGCTCGGGATATTGCTGGGCGTAGGCGAGGGCGAGCGTGGAACCCCACGAGCCGCCGAAGACCTGCCACCGATCGATGGCGAGATGGGAACGCAGCGCTTCGATATCGGCGATCAGATGCCGGGTGGTGTTGGTCTCCAGTGACGCGCCGTCGGCCAGGTGCGGGGTGGAGCGCCCGCAACCGCGCTGATCGAGCAGCACGATCCGGTAGGCCGACGGATCGAAGAACCGCCGTTGCGCGGGCGAGGTGCCGCCGCCGGGACCACCGTGCAGGAACACCACCGGCTTACCCTCGGGGTTGCCGCTGACCTCCCAGTACACGGACTGGCCCGCGCCGACGTCGAGCATGCCGGAGTCGTACGGCTCGATCTCGGGATACAGCGTGCGCATCACAGCCCCACGATCACCGAGGCCAGATCCGGCGCCGACAACGCCTCGATCGCCTGCTGGCGCACATCGGGACAGCTCTTCGAGGTGGCGGTGTCGACGACGGCCTTGTTGCCGAGAACGTCGATACCGTATTGCAGTCCCCACGGATGCACGATCAGGTTCATGCCGACCCCGCCGAGCGTGGGGCCCTGCACCCGGAAATTCGACAGCTCGGGGCGGATCGCGTCGCACAGCGCCTTGCCCGCCGCGTCGGTCACCTGGGCGGTCGGCTTCTGACTGCCGCCGCTGCCCGCGCCCGTGGTGGCCTGCGGGGTCGAGGTGACCGAACCGGAACTTCCGGTGGGATTCGGGTCGTCGGTGGGTCCGCAGGCGGCCAGCGCCGCGGCGGTGAGAACTCCTGCCGCGAGCAGCGTGCTGCGGGAAATCCATCGGCTGTGCGGCATCGGTACCTCTGATCGTGTCGAATCGGTCGATTTCGATACTGCCACTGATTCGACCGGTCCGGTGCGCGCCTCGGGAGGTCCGGTTCAGCCGAGGTCGTCGCGCAACTCGTCGAGCAGGCCCCGTTCTCGTTGTACCGCAACGGGTTCGAGGACCGGCGCGGACGGCAGGTCGAGCAGTGTCGTGGGAACGTCCACCGCCCGACCCGCCCGCGAGATCAGAAGCTGTGTTCGGGACCGGGGAAGGTGCCGCGCCGCACCTCGTCGGCGTAGGACGCCGCCGCGGTGCGCAGCTGACCGCCGATATCGCCGAAACGCTTGACGAATTTCGCGGTCCTGCCGCTGGTGTATCCGGCCATGTCCTGCCAGACCAGCACCTGGGCATCGCATTCCGCGCCCGCGCCGATGCCGACGGTAGGAATGGTCAGTTTGCGGGTGACCTGTCCGGCGAGTTCGGCGGGAACCATCTCCATGACCACCGAGAACGCGCCCGCCTCCTGTACGGCGATAGCGTCGGCGATGAGCTGTTCGGCGCCGTCACCGCGGCCCTGCACCCGGAAACCGCCGAGCCCGTTGACGCTCTGCGGGGTGAAACCGATATGCGCCATCACCGGGATGCCCGACGCGCTGATCAGCGCGATCTGCTCGGCCACACGCTCGCCGCCCTCGAGTTTCACCGCGTGCGCCTGGCCCTCCTTCATGAACCGGGTCGCGGTCGCGAGGGCCTGCTGCGGGGAACTCTCGTAGGTCCCGAAGGGCAGGTCGGCGACGACGAGGGCGTTCGGCGCGCCGCGCACGACGCCGCGAACGAGGGGGATCAGCTCGTCCACCGTGATGGGCACGGTGGTGTCGTAGCCGTACACCACGTTCGCGGCCGAGTCACCGACCAGCAGGACCGGGATCCCGGCCTCTTCGAACAGGCGGGCCGACGAGTAGTCGTAGGCCGTCAGCATGGCCCAGCGCTCGCCGTCGGTCTTCATCTGCTGGAGGTGATGCACCCGCGTCTTGCGCACGGTCTTCTTCGGCTCGGCAGGAGCCGCACCGTAGGCAGGGGTTTCCGAATCGGATACGGACATCATCGTCCCTTTCGCTACGTGTCGCCTCGAGGCCCTGTCGGGTCCCCGGGTTCTCTGACAGCTCCAGTGTGCCACCGCGGCGACCCGGGTAATAAGGCCGGTCGCCGGTGCAATTGGTCACAGGCGGTGACCGGCCTGCCCCTCCGCGGCCGCCGTGGACGGTGGTGACCGCGCGACATGATCGGCGGCCCGGGTGGTGGCGCGCGGGGAAGCGCCGAGCTCCTGGCAGGATCATCGCCATGGGTCGGGTGCGGAGCGGTCGTGGGTTGCTGGTGACAGGTGTGGCCGGGATGCTGCTGGTCGTCGCGGGGTGCGGCGGTACGGCCGAGCCGAAGACGACACCGGTGCCCTCGCCCCCGGCGCCCGCCGGACTGGAGCGCTTCTACAGCCAGTCGGTGCGGTGGGGTGACTGCGACGGCTTCGGCGATCCGGAGGATCGTCTCCCGCCCAGCGCCGAATGCGCGAAGATCACCGTTCCGGTCGATTACGCGAAACCCGACGGCGCTACCGCGCAGATCGCGCTGTCGCGGATCCAGGCCTCGGGAGACAAGATCGGATCACTGCTGCTGAATCCCGGCGGTCCCGGCGGTTCCGGATTGTCGATGGTCAGCATCGCCGGGCGCGGCGAGCTGGCCGAACGTTTCGACCGGGTCGGGTTCGACCCGCGCGGGATCGGATCCTCGACGCCGACCATCTCCTGCCTGACGCCGCAGGAGTCCGACGCCGAGCGGGCCGACCCGCCCGAGGACAACTCCCCGGCGGGGATCGCCGAGATGGAGGCCGAGAACAAGGCCTACGCGGACAAATGCGCGGAGCGGACCGGCACGGAATTCCTCGCCCACGTCGGCACCCGCGAGGTCGTGCAGGACATGGACGTGATCCGGGCGGTGCTCGGCGATCCGGGGCTGAACTATCTGGGCTACTCCTACGGCACCAGGCTCGGTTCGGCCTACGCGGAGCGATTCCCCGACCGGGTGCGCGCGCTCGTGCTCGACGGCGCGGTCGACTCCTCGCAGGACCCGGTCCAGGAATCACTGCGCCAGGCCGCCGGATTCCAGGGCGTGTTCGAGGCATACAGCGTCGAGTGCGCGGCCGAACCCGACTGCCCGCTCGGCTCCGATCCGACTCGAGCCGTGGCCCGTTTCCGGGCACTGGTCGACCCGCTGTGGACGACGCCCGCCGCGACCACCGACCCGCGCGGGCTGACCTACGACGACGCGATCACCGGCGTCCGGCAAGCCCTCTACACCGACGAACTGTGGCAGGTGCTGACCATGGGCCTCGACGAACTCGGCAAAGGTCGCGGCGACACCCTGTTGCAACTGGCCGATATGTACGACGGCCGCCGCGAGGACGGCACCTATCGCAATACCGACGACGCCTTCAACGCCATCCGCTGCGTGGACGATCCCCGGATCGCCGATCCGGCTCTCACGGGTCGCCAGGACATGGAATACCGCAAGGCCGCGCCTTTCATCGATGACGGTCGTGGCACCGGCGCGGCCCCGCTCGACCTGTGTGTGTCGTGGCCGGTCCCCAATACGAGCGAACCGCATCGGATATCGGTGACGGGTCTGCCCGAGACGGTGGTGGTCTCCACCACCGAGGATCCGGCGACTCCGTATCAGGCCGGTGTCGATCTGGCCCAGCAACTCGGGGCATCCCTCATCACCTATCGCGGGAATCGGCACACCGCCGCGCTCGTCGCGGGCGACAAATGTCTCGATGACGCCGTTGTCGCCTACCTCGTCGACCTCACCGAACCCGCGCCCGGACTCACCTGCTGACAGCGTCGCGGCGCGGCCGTGTCCAACCCGCGTCATACCTCACATTCACGGCAGTTCGGACGCGAACTAGGTACCGGAAAGCCACTCAGCTACCGACATTGCAAACCTCAGCCTGTATGTAACACGGATTTAACGCCAGGTCTTTACTCTCGCGGACATGGATCGCCAGAAGGAATTCGTGCTGCGGACGCTCGAAGAGCGGGACATCCGCTTCGTGCGTCTCTGGTTCACCGACGTTTTGGGTTATCTGAAGTCCGTCGCGATCGCGCCCGCCGAACTGGAAGGCGCGTTCGAGGAGGGCATCGGATTCGACGGCTCGGCCATCGAGGGCTTCGCCCGCGTCTCGGAGGCCGATATGGTCGCCAGGCCGGATCCGTCCACCTTCCAGGTGCTGCCGTGGGCCACATCCAAGGGGCATCAACATTCGGCCCGCATGTTCTGCGACATCACCATGCCGGACGGCTCACCGTCCTGGGCCGACCCGCGCCACGTGCTGCGCAGACAGTTGAACAAAGCCGCCGACGTGGGCTTCAGCTGCTACGTGCACCCCGAGATCGAGTTCTTCCTGCTGGAGAACAGCCCGCAGGACGGCACCCCGCCGCAGCCCGCCGACTCCGGCGGCTTCTTCGACCAGGCCGTGCACGATTCGGCCCCCAACTTCCGCCGTCACGCCATCGACGCGCTGGAATCGATGGGCATCTCGGTCGAGTTCAGCCATCACGAGGGCGCGCCCGGCCAGCAGGAGATCGACCTGCGTTACGCCGACGCGCTGTCCATGGCCGACAACGTGATGACCTTCCGCTACCTGATCAAGGAAGTGGCCATCGACGAGGGCGTGCGCGCGACGTTCATGCCCAAGCCGTTCGCCCCCTACCCGGGTTCGGCCATGCACACCCACATGAGCCTGTTCGAAGGCGAGGCCAACGCCTTCCACGATCCCGACGATCCGATGACCCTGTCGAGCACCGCTCGCGCGTTCATCGCGGGCATCCTGGAACACGCGCCGGAGATCAGCGCGATCACCAACCAGTGGGTGAACTCCTACAAGCGCCTGATCCACGGCGGCGAGGCGCCCACCGCGGCCTCGTGGGGCCGGTCGAACCGGTCCGCGCTGGTGCGCGTGCCGATGTACACGCCGAACAAGTCCTCCTCGCGCCGCGTCGAGATCCGCAGCCCCGATTCGGCCTGCAATCCGTACCTGACCTTCGCGGTCCTGCTCGCGGCCGGTCTGCGCGGTATCGAGAAGGGCTACACGTTGCCGCCGGAAGCGGAGGACGACGTGTGGTCGCTGACGGTGGCCGAACGTCGCGCGATGGGTTTCCGGGAACTTCCCGGCACCCTGGACGAGGCGTTGCAGGCCATGGAGCGGTCCGAACTGGTCGCCGAGACCCTCGGCGAGCACGTGTTCGACTTCTTCCTGCGCAACAAGCGCCGGGAGTGGGCCGACTACCGCAGCCAGGTCACGCCGTACGAACTGAAGGAATACCTGGGTCTCTAGATCGAAGAGATCACACTGCAACCTGTGCTCGGCCGGCTGTCGACCGGCCGAGCACCTTTCTTCACCCGGGCCATGTAATTTAAGAACCATGGTCCGGCCACCGTCTGCCCGCTCCGCTGTTCCAGGTGTCGGTCGGCTCGGATTGCTCGAGCCGA
Source organism: Nocardia noduli (assembly GCF_019038455.1). Lineage (NCBI taxonomy): Bacteria > Bacillati > Actinomycetota > Actinomycetes > Mycobacteriales > Nocardiaceae > Nocardia > Nocardia noduli. The sequence goes on along the minus strand of NZ_JAFMPL010000032.1, from coordinate 46,226 downwards.
CAGCCGCCGATTCGCTACGCGAATTGGCCTGGGACAACGTCGAAAGTATCCCCGTGCTGTGGGCGCTGTCGCGCGCACCGGACGCGGACCTGGCGCTGAACACGATGGTGAAACTGCGTGAGCAGCTCGGAACCGAATGGGCGGCACTGGATTCGGCGGTGCGCACCGATACCTCGTTACGCGGCAGGCTTTTCGCGCTGCTCGGCGCGTCGAGCGCCTTCGCCGACCACCTGGTGGCCGACCCGTCGTCGTGGCTGGTCCTGCAACGCCGTGACCTGCCCGATCGCGACGAACTGATCGCCGATCTGCTCGAGGTGGTCAAGGCCGTTCCCGAGGAGGGCCCGCACGCCGGGCCGATGCTGTTCCGCGCGCAGATCGCCGGGCCCGACGCGGTGGCACTGCTGCGCAGGCGCTACCGCGATCAGCTCATGCTGCTCGCCGCGCTCGATCTGGCCGCCACCGTGGAGAACGAACCGGTACTGCCGTACCAGCTGGTCGGGCGGCACCTGACCGACCTCGCCGACGCCGCGCTCACCGCCGCGCTGTCGGTCGCGGTGGCCAGGGTGTGCAAGGACGGTCCGTGTCAGGTCCGGCTGGCGGTCGTCGCGATGGGCAAGTGCGGTGCGCGGGAACTGAACTACGTCAGCGATGTCGACGTGGTCTTCGTCGCCGAACCCGCCGACCCGACGGCGACCAGGCTGGCCGCCGAGATGATGAGCGTGGGCAGCCAGGCCTTCTTCGACGTCGACGCGGCGTTGCGTCCCGAGGGCAAGGCGGGCGCGTTGGTGCGCACGCTGGAATCGCATCTCGCGTACTACCGGCGATGGGCCCGCACCTGGGAATTCCAGGCGCTGTTGAAGAACCGTCCGATGACCGGTGATCTCGAACTCGGGCAGCAGTATCGGGACGCGCTCATGCCCATGGTGTGGGCCGCTTCGGAGCGTCCGGATTTCGTGCCCGACGTGCAGGCCATGCGCCGCCGCGTCGAGGATCTGGTGCCGGAGGATCTGCGCGAGCGCGAACTCAAACTCGGCCACGGCAGCCTGCGCGACGTCGAATTCGCCGTGCAGTTGCTGCAATTGGTGCACGGCCGGGTGGACGAGACCTTGCACGTGCAGGGCACCGTCGAAGCGCTGACCGCCTTGGCGGCCGGTGGTTACGTCGGCCGCGACGACGCGGCGAATCTGACCGCCTCCTACGAATTCCTGCGCCTGCTCGAACATCGGCTGCAATTGCAGCGGCTCAAGCGGACCCACACCCTGCCGCCCGCCGACGACGACGAGGGTATGCGCTGGCTGGCCCGTGCGGCCCATGTCCGTCCCGACGGCAGACAGGACGCGGTCGGCGTGCTGGCCGCGGAGATCCGCCGCAACGCGGTGCGGGTGCGGCGATTACACGCCAAACTCTTCTACCGCCCGCTGCTGGAATCGGTCGCGAAACTGGATTCGGACGCGCTGCGGCTGAGCCCGGACGCGGCGATCCGCCAGCTGGCCGCGCTCGGCTACACCTCGCCCGAACACGCGCTCGGACATCTGAAGGCCCTGACCGGCGGGGTGTCGCGTAAGGGCAGGATCCAGGCGCTGCTGCTGCCGACGCTGCTCGAATGGCTGGGTGACACACCGAATCCCGACGCGGGCCTGCTGGCCTACCGTCGGGTGTCCGAGGGTCTGGACGACCAGATCTGGTTCCTGCGCGAACTGCGCGACGAAGGCGCGATCGCGCAACGGCTCATGATCGTGCTCGGCTCCTCGGAATACCTGCCGGACCTGCTGATCAACGCGCCCGACACCATTCGCATGTACGCCGACGGTCCGAGTGGGCCGCTGCTGCTCAGCCCGAAACAGGAGGACGTCTCCCGCGGCATACTCACCGCCGCCGCGCGTTACGAGGATCCCTGGCGCGCGGTGGCAGCGGCGCGTTCGCTGCGTCGCCACGAACTGGCCAGGGTGGCCTCGGCCGATCTGCTGGGCATGCTCGACGTCCCGCAGGTGTGCCGCGCGCTCTCCTCGGTCTGGGTCGCGGTCCTCGAAGCCTCCCTCGCCGCCGTGATCAGGGCCGACGAGGCCGAGACCGGTGAACCCGCGCCCGCCGACTTCGCGGTGATCGGCATGGGCCGACTCGGCGGCCTCGAACTCGGTTACGGCTCCGACGCCGATGTGCTGTTCGTCTGCGATCCACGGCCGGGCGTCGATGAGACCAAGGCCGTGAAATGGTCGAATTCGGTGGCCGACCGGGTACAGAAACTGCTCGGCGCCCCCAGCACCGACCCGCCGCTGCACGTGGACGCCGGGCTGCGCCCCGAGGGCCGCAACGGCGCCCTCGTGCGCACCCTGGCCGCCTACACCGCCTACTACCAGCAGTGGGCCCAGCCGTGGGAGATGCAGGCATTGCTGCGCGCCCACCAGGTGGCCGGTGATCAGGAACTCGGCGTGTGCTTCCTGCACGTCATCGACAAAGTGCGCTATCCGGTCGGCGGCGTCTCGGTCGAGGCGGTGCGCGAGATCCGGCGGATCAAGGCGCGGGTCGACGCCGAACGGCTTCCGCGCGGCGCGGATCCGACGACCCACACCAAACTCGGTCGCGGCGGCCTGGCCGATATCGAATGGACGGTGCAACTCATGCAGTTGCGTCACGCCCACGAGATCCCGGCGCTGCACAACACCTCGACGCTGGAATCGCTGGATGTCATCGAGCAGACGAAACTGCTCGACGCTTCCGACGTGGCGCTGCTGCGCGACGCCTGGCTGACCGCGACCAAGGCCCGCAACGCCCTGGTCCTGGTCCGGGGCAAGCCCGCCGATCAATTGCCCGCGCCGGGGCGTCTGCTCTCGGCGGTGGCCCGTGTCGCGGGCTGGCCCAACGACGACGGCAGCGAATTCCTCGACAATTACATGAGGGTGACCAGGCGTGGGAAACGCGTGGTGGAAAGGGTTTTCGGCGGGTAGTCGCGAGCCTGCCGATCCCGGCTCGGGTGCGCGGTGCCGACATTTCGGCCGCACCCGGGCGAGGCCGAATACCAGGCGAATCGGGCAAAACGCTACTGCGGGACTGTCGGCTTCGTAACCTTGACGTCCATGTGGAGTATCGTCCCGATTTCTGTCGTCAGCGCCGTTCTCATCGCCATCGGATTCGTCCTCGGCTTCCCGAAGGAATGAACCCTCAGCGCCGCGCCGACTCCCGGAATCGGGAGACGAACGCGCGAATCGCTCTGCGGTCCTCGGTATCCGGCGGATGATGTCCCGCCTCGGCCGTCACCGCCACCACACTGCCTGGTCGCACCGCGAGGACGTCCCAGCACGTCGGTAGGACCGGCGCGTGCACGCTGCGTCCGTTACTGGTCACCGTGATACGCGAGGTGAACCGGGCCGCGATATCGGCCAGATCCTGCGCGTCGTCATCGGTGAGCGCCCGCGTCGCCATGAACTCCTCGAAATACATTCGGACCACCTCGCAAACTTCCGCGTCGACCTTTCCGCCACTGTATGCCGCCGCCGGTAACCCCCGTGCGCACACCGACAAGGTAGGTCGCACCCGTCGTCACTGTCCTCCGCACACCTAGAGTGGGCCCGATGGACCGCCCGTCACAGTCCGCCGAGAACGCGTCCGACCTCGACGACCTCGTAGGACGCCTTCGCGCGCAGCCGCCTTCCTGCGGGCGGGTCCGCCTCGTCGCGATCGACGGCCATGCCGGTTCGGGAAAGAGCGGTTTCGCCCTTCGGCTGGCACATGCCCTCGGTGACGCGCCGATCCTGCACGTCGACGACCTCGCCACCCACGAGGAATTCTTCGGCTGGACCGATCGTCTGCGCGACCAGGTGCTGACCGCGCTCGCTCAGGACCGCACCGCCGATTACGGCATCTACGACTGGAACGCCCGGGCGTTCACGACCGTCGGCCACCTCGCCCCGGCGCCGGTGGTCCTGCTCGAGGGTGTCGGCGCGGGGCGGCGCGATCTGCGCCCGTGGCTGTCGCACCTGCTGTGGATGGAACTCGACGCCGACGAATCGTGGCGCCGTGGCCGTCGACGCGACGGTCCCGGACTGTCCGAGTTCTGGGACGCCTGGATCGTGGCCGAGCGTGACCACTTCGCCTCCGATCCCTCACGGCCCCATGCCGATCTGCTGATCACACAGCGTGACGGGGGATACGGGTTCGCGGCGACCGCGCAGAGTTAGCGTTCGAACCCCGCGTCGCCCTCCGATCTACACGAAGTCTCCACACGCGCCGGGTTCCGCTGTCACCGCGCCCACCTAGAGTGCAGAACATGGTGCGTATATGGATGAACCGGGCACTGCTCGGTCTGGGGTGGGGCGCCCTCGTGACGGGAATCGTGGGAATAGTGCTGTATTTCGGCGCGTTCCGCCAACGCGAGATTCCGGTGCTGCTCGCGTCGGGTGCTTCCTACCTGATGCTCGGCGCGATCGTCGGTCTGCTGTTGTTCCTGCTGGCACGCGGTTGGCGCAGCGCGGTCGCGGCCGGACTCGTCGTCGCGGGGGTGCTGTGGACCCAGTTGCCGATCTTCGTGGCCGACGGCAGGGCGGCGGGCAACGGTCCCGTGGTCACGGTGCTCCAGTCCAATCTGCTGTTCGGCGGCGCGGACGTGACGCAGGTCGTGCGGACGGTGCGCGAGGACCGGGTCGACCTGCTGACCGTCGAGGAACTGACCGCCGAGGCGGTGACGCGCCTGGACGCGGCCGGAATCGCCGAACTACTGCCGTACCGCTACGTCGAGACGGCGAGCTGGGGCGCGGGCACCGGCATCTACAGCCGATACCCTTTGCGCGACACCAGGAAATACGACGGTTTCGTCATGAACAATCTCGGCGCGGTGATGGAACATCCGGAGCGTGGCGCGGTCGCGGTGTTCGCCTTCCATCCGATGCCGCCGCCGCTGGACTTCGAGGCGTGGAATTCCGAGATGCGCCGCATCCGCGACATCCTCGACGCCACCACCGGTCCGGCGCTGGTCGGCGCGGATTTCAACGCGACACGCGATCACACCGCCTTCCGCGACCTGCTGCGCGGCGGGTTCGCCTCGACCGCCGAACTGGTCGGCGCGGGCCCACTACCGACCTATCCGACCGACAAGAGCTGGGGGCCGCTCATCGGTATCGACCACATCCTGATCTCCGGGGGCAGCGCGGAAGAAGTCAGGGCGATGACCGTCACCGGATCCGATCACCGGGCCGTGCTGGCCAGGACACGCCTGAACAGCTGACCGAGCGGCCGGTCGCGCTGCGCGCGGCGCGATATCTGCGATTACCATGTGAACGCTCGATGGTGGATGTGCGGATCCGCCGGCGGGGTCCGCGAACATGCGGGTCCCGCACAGGATTTCGGGGAGGTACCTGATGAGGTTCGCGCGACTGCGCGTCGGGGTGATCGCGGCTCTCGTCGTGTTCGGCATCACGCTGACGGCCTGCGACGCCGTCACCGTCACCGGCGAGAACGCCGCCGCTCCCACGATCACGGAGAATCCGTGGGAGCTCGCCGCCGCCGCGACCAGCAGCGGTACGAGCGGCCCGCGCCCCGGCGTCCCGGACGCGCCGCTGACGGCCGAGAACGGGGACGGCGGCGCGATCGACCGGCTGTCGCTCAACGCCATCGCCGATATCGAGGAGTACTGGAAAGCGGAGTACGCCAAGACTTTTCCCGGAACCTTGAAGCCGGTGAGCCGCTTCATCTCCTGGGATGCGAAGGCGCCGGAACAGAAATCGGTGAAGTTCTGCCGCTCCGACACCTACCAGGTGGTCAACGCCGCCTACTGCTCGGGTGATCACACCATCGGCTGGGATCGCGGGGTGTTGCTGCCGGAGGTGCAGAAGAAATACGGCGCGATGGCCGTGGTGATGGTGCTCGCGCACGAATACGGTCACGCGATCCAGGGCCAGGCGAAGATCGCGGGTTTCCTGACCCCGGTACTGGTGCAGGAACAGCAGGCCGACTGCCTCGCCGGGGTTTTCCTGCGCCACGTGGCCGAGGGGAATTCGAAACATTTCACGATGAATATGACCGACGGACTCGACGGAGTGCTCGGCGTGACGGTCGCCATCCGCGATACCGATCCCAGCGATCCCGACAATGTCCACGGTTCGGCCTTCGAACGGGTGACGGCGGTGCAGCTGGGCTACAACGACGGCGCCGCCGCCTGCAAGAAGATCGATCGCAACGAGCTTGAGAGCCGTCGCGGCACCCTGCCGACCACCTTCGAGATCGAGGACGAGGAACAGCAGCAACTGCCCGTCGACGTGGCCTCGCTGACGAGTGTGAGCCAGGCGCTCGCCAAGGCGTTCCCGATCCGTCAGACCCCGAAATTCGACTACTCGGGTGTGGTGAAGAACTGCCCGAAGGTCACCGCGACCGCGCCGGTGTCCTACTGCCCGACCTCGAACACGATCGGCACCGATGTGCGCACGCTGGCCAAGCGCGGCGCGTCGGCCGGCGAGGACGAAGTCCTCTCCGACACGGTGGCGGGCGACTACAACGCCTTCATCGTGTTCGTCTCGCGCTACATGCTCGCCGTGCAACAGGATCGAGGACTGAAACTGACCGGCGCGGACACCGCGGGTCTGCGCACGGCCTGCCTGAGCGGCGCTTTCACCACCGAGTTGAGCGAACCGAGCAGTGACCCCCGGCTGTCGGCCAAGGATCTCGACGAGGCGGTCTCCGGACTGCTGTCGGACGGTCTCGCCGCCGCCGATGTCGACGGCAAGATCGTGACGAGCGGGTATCAGCGGCTCGAGGCGTTCCGGACCGGGGTACTCGACGGTGAGCGGGCCTGCCTGACGAAATTCGCCTGAGCCGTCGGATCAGTCGGCGACGGCGGGCAGCGACCGCAGCGAGTTGAGCGTGGTCGCCAGCGCGCGGGCGGCCTCGGCGCCCTTGGTGACGAAATGGTCGGTGAAATAGGTGACGTGCTCGCTGTGCTCGTGGAAATGATGCGGGGTGAGCACCACCGAGAACACCGGGACATCGGTGTCGAGTTGCACGCGCATGAGTCCGTCGATCACCGCGGAGGCGACGAAATCGTGCCGGTAGATGCCGCCGTCGACGACCAGCGCGGCGGCGACGACGGCCGAGTACTTCCCGCTGGCGGCGAGCCGTTTGGCGTGCAGCGGGATCTCGAAGGCGCCGGGCACCTCGAAGACGTCGACGGTGTCGGGGTCGAAGCCGAGATCGGACAATTCGGCGGTGAAGCCCTCTAAAGCCTTACCGACGATCGAGCTGTGCCACATAGCGCGAACGAAGGCGACCGACCCGGTGGATGTGGTTCCCATGCCGGGAGTCTACTGCCCGGTAATGTGGCGCTCCAGCCATTCGACCACGTCGGTCAGAACCCTGTCCTGCTCCGGTTCGTTGAATACCTCGTGGTAGAAGCCCTCGTAGCGGATCACCGTCAGATCCTTCGATCCGGCGCCGCGCTCGACCAGATCGGTGCTCGACGGCGCGGCCAGCGCGTCGGCCGTGCCGTGCAGCACCAGCAGCGGCTGGGTGAGCTCGCCGAGCCGTTTCTTGACCAGGTCGGTGCCGCGCAGGATCTCCGCACCCGTGCGGGCGGGCAGTTTGCCCCGGAACACCAGTGGATCGTTGTCGTAGGCGCTGACCACCGCCGGATCGCGGCTGATCATCGAGGAATCCAGGGTCAGCACACCGAGATTCGGTGTCAGCGTGCTCAGCACCGGTGCGAACAGGCGCTGCAACGGATTGCCGACCGGGATGTCGAGCGGGGGAGCCGACAGGATGATGCCCGTGACGTCGACGGGTCCGCGGGTCGCCAGATACAGCGTGATCAAACTGCCCATCGAATGCCCGAGCAGGAAGGTCGGCACATCCGGTTGTTCGCGGACGGCGAGGGCGAGCATGGCCGCGACATTGTCGGCCGAGGCGTCCATCGACCCGATATTCGCCCCGCCGCCGCCTGCGGATTTCCCGTGCCCGAGGTGATCGAGCGCGTAGACGGCGAAACCGGCGTCGGCCAGCCGGGTGCCCACATGGGCGTAGCGGCCCGAATGTTCGGCGACACCGTGCACGAGCACGACCACCGCGCGCGTCGCCGTCTCGGGAAGCCATGCGCGCCAAGCGATCCGGCTGCCGCTGCCCTCGAAAACGCCTTCTTCGGTGCGGGTCACCCGCGCTCCTTCCGGTCCTGTCGACTACTCGGGGCCCGTCGCGAGCGCGTCGATCAGCCGTCTGTTGAACTCGATCAGCCGAGCGTAGTTCACCCGGGAGATCCGCTCGTCGGTTCCGTGGATCGTCGCCAGGTCCGCCGCGGTCAGCACGATCGGCGCGAAATTGCAGCGGGTGACGGCGAGATCGTCGTAGTGCCGGGAATCGGTGGCTCCCGGCACGATGCCGGTGGTGACCGCGATACCCGGCACCACCGCCTCGGCGAGCGCGGCGATCATCTCGTAGGCGGGACCGGGAGTGGCGCTGCCGGACGGTTCCGACGACATCCCGACCAGTTCGATGCGGATGTCGGCGTCACGCACGACCTCGCGGCAGTGCTTCAGCACCGTGTCCACCGAGTCGCCGGGCAGAATCCGGAAATTGACCAGCGCTTCGGCATGCTGGGGAAGGACGTTCGCCTTCACCCCGCCGCGGATGACGGTGGGCGCCGTGGTCGTGCGGACCATCGCCTCGGTCTGCGGAGTCCGCGCCAGGATCCGGGTGATGAACGGCGCGACGACACCGACCGACGCCAGACCGAGCAGACGTCGCCTTGCCTCGGGCATCGCGTGGCGCAGTCGCGAGAGCATGTCGATCGCGCCGGGGGTGAGCCGCAACGGCATCGGATTGTCCTGGACGCGCGCCACCGCGCGGGCGAGCCTGCCCACCGCGGTCTGCTTCCCCGGCATCGAGGAATGCCCGCCCACTTCTCGCACCGACAGTCGGACGGTGGCATAGCCCTTCTCGCCCAGCATGATGGACGCCACCGGGCGATCCACCCCGTCGGCGACGCCCCGGGTGATCACGCCGCCCTCGTCGAGCAGCAGATCCGCGCGCACCCCCGCTTCGCGCAACCGCCGTGCCATGCGGACCGCGCCGTCATCGCCGAACACCTCCTCGTCGTGTCCGAAGGCCAGGTAGACGGTGTGCCGGGGCCGCAGACCGTCGGCGAGCGCGGCCTCCACCGCCTCCAGGATCGCCACCAGCCTGCTCTTGTCGTCGATGGCGCCGCGACCCCAGATATGGTCCGCGTCCACCATGCCGTCGAACGGCGGATGCGTCCAGCCCGGTTCGTCCCCGACCGGAACCACGTCCTGGTGCGCGAGCAGAATCGCCGATACCCGATCAGGCTCCGCGCCCGCCCAGCGGTAGAGCCTGCTGCGACCGAAGGTCTCCAGCTCGAGTTCGGCGTGCGTCAGCGGGAAGGACAGCTCCAGGTGCTCGGCCAGGCGCGCGAACTCGCCGTCGGCGGCGTCGGTCGGTTCCTCGGTGGAGATCGTGACGCAGCGCAACGCCCGCGCCAAGCGCTCGGCGACCGCGTCGTCGACCGTATTCGTCTCGGGGGTGGTCGGCGCGGGCCCACCGGCGTTCACGGTCGGCCCGTTTCGTTCGGCAAGTTCATGAACATCACTGCATTGTTCAACACCTCGGGCGCGAGCGTCGTCGTCTTCTCCACGCGCCACTTCGCGTGGGCCTCGCTGGTGCCGCCGGTCAGATCGGGCACCCTGGGGTCGGTGAGCAGCGGGAGTTCGAGTCGGGCGGCTTCGACGGTCACCCGTGCGTCGGCCGGTGCGTGCGACCACACGTCGTCCACGACGTCGGTGATCCGCACCCCGAGTCGATGTCCGGCCGCCAGCGGCCAGTCCTGGGCCAGCGTCCGGATCCGAGTGTCGGCGGCGACCGGCGCGATACCGCGGGTGACGAGTGTGGCGTGCCCGGTCGGCTCGACGTCGTAGATCTCGATCGTCGCCGTCGCGGACGGGGGACCGCCGAGCCGCAGCGACGCGGTCGCGACCCCGGACAGGTGCGTCACCCGGTCGAACGGCTGCGAGATCGACCAGATCTCCCGGTCCGGACCGGGAAGGAAACCGCGATCGGTATAGGCCCCGGTCCGCAGCTCGACCGGGTACCGGCGCGAATCCGCCGGGGGCCACGCGGATTCGGCACGCCACCCGCCGTCGAACTGGCCGACAGTCACCTTCGGTCCCGGAATCTCGACCGGCCGCAGCGCCACATGCCGGTCGAAGAACGCCAGCAGTTCGGTCTCGAAATTCGGTGTGCCGCATTTGGTGTGACAGTCGCTGTGGCCCCACTGGCCGAACCACGCGCGATGCTCACCGGGCCCCTGCGCCTGCCACAGGTCGAATACGCGATCCGGGCGGGTATTCGCGTCGAGGAAACCCTGCCCGAGGAACAGCGGAATCGTATTGCCACGGGTGGCCGTCACCAGATCGCGATCCCGCCAGCCGGGCCGGTTCGCATCGTGGTCGCCGGTCAGCGACAGATAGTCCTCGGCGCACCGCTGCGTCATGGCGATCGCGTTGGCCTGGTATTCGGCGGAATCCTCGGGCCGACCCGGTGTCGACGCGATCGCGAGATGTTCCAGCCCGACCTGATCCGCGGGACGTATTCCGTTCTCGGTCACCGGCTTTCCCGAGAACTTCCACGAAACGCCCTGCATGTACAGATACGAGTACGGATCGACCACCGGGGAGAACGCCGCCACCGCCGCGAGCCCTTTCGGCTTCGCGGCAAGGCCCAGCAGTCCGGTCCAGGCTTCGTAGGACACCCCGACCATGCCGACCCGACCCGTCGACCACGGTTGGCTCGCCGCCCACTCCACCGCCGTGACCACATCCGAACGCTCGCCCGGCCCGCCGTAATCCGGGCAGCCGTCGGAACCGCCGAAACCGCGCAGGTCGACGATGACGTAGGTGTAGCCCGCCCGCAACGCCATCTCCACCGGGAGGGATTCGGTGGACGGCCCACCCGTCAGGCGGGGCAACGAGATGTAGGCGGTGTGCGACCGGTACGGGCTGACCGTCAGGATCACCGGGGTCCGGGCGTCCTCGGGCAGGCCGGCGGGGCGCAGGATGTCCGCGTGCAGCCGGGTGCCGTCCGGCGCGGTCAGGTAGGTCTGGCGATACTGGTGCGTCACCGGAACCCCGTCCGACCACGGATCGGCGACCGGCCGTGGCTCTGCCACCGTCACCGGGGCCGTCACCCCGACGGCCAGCATCAGACCCGCCAACACCCGCACCACGACCGACACCGAACTCACCCATGGACTATCGCCGCATGTCATCGGCGAGTCCAGACCCCGGAACCGGGGGTCCGTTTCGGGGTGCGCGATATGCGGACCGTGTCGCCCACCCTCAACTCGTGCGCCCAGCGCGAACCGCCCCGCCCGGCCGGATCGAGCCGCACGTTCGCCACCCGAGACCGAGCCGGTCCTCTGGGGCGCGGCGCCCAGCTCGCCGGTCGGGCTCCGTCCGGAATATGGATCGAGCGCACATCGAACACGGCCAGGTGGGTGGTCGGCGCTTCGCAGGTCAGTGGAGCGTCGACGCGGGCGAGCGCTCGGGCGCGGAGTTCGGTCCGGTCGATGTCGAGGACGAGGAGATCGTCCGGGCAGGACCGGACCGGAAAAGCGTAGCGGCGCAGGGTCGTCGGGCCGTATTCGTCGAGGAGCCAGGAACTCCGGTCGAGGGTCGCGAGCACGCGGGCGCGGTCGCTGCCCGTCGCGGCGAGTTCGTCGGCGAGTTCGGTGCGCCGCGCGGGATCGGTGACCTCGCGTGGCGTGAAGCCCGGCGCGGTGGGGGAGAGTTCGACGCTTCCGACCGCTTCGGCCGGACCGTCACGGTCGGCGGCGGCCCCACCAACCGTCGTGACGCCGTCGATCGCGGCCCGCGGCACCTTGAACACCACGAACGGCGTGTAGGCGCGTGCACACTCCGGATGATCGATGCCGCCGAGAAACTCCGGCCGCAGATCGGTGCCGACCCGTCCCAACTCCGCGCTGGTCGGCGCACGGCAACCGGTGCTGGTCACCAGTGCCAGATAGGCGTAGGTGTCGGTGTCGCCGAGAAGTTCGGGGTGTTGGACGACCTGCGGCAGAGTCGACGCCGCGCCGCGCCGGGACGCGAACCACCCTGCGAACGCCTCGGCGGCGGACTCACTGTCGATGAGCGCCGTGAAGGGCGGTCCGTTGAAGCCGGACGGATCGAACTCCACCACTTCGGCATCGAAATCCACCCCGCCGGGACCGACTTCCGGCGGTACGGCCCGCGCGTCACAGCCTGCCAGCGCGCACAGAGCCGCCACGGTGCCCAGCACGGCTCGTCTCGTTCCACCCACACGGGAATATCCTCCGGAACGGAGGCGGTGTTAGCACCTACGGTGCGATAAGACCGCCTCCGAGATCGGCTCCGACCGCGGTCGAGGACACGGGTAGATTGCATCCAGTTCGAGGTACCGGGAGAAACGAGACCATGAAACGCCCACCCGTGAGCGTATTCCGCGGAACACGTCTGTCGATCCCCGTCCTCGCGGCCGCGGTCGTCGCCGCCGACCAGCTCACCAAATGGTGGGCGCAGACCAGCCTGACGCCGGGCACCGCCACCCCGGTCGCAGGCGAATTCCTCCAATGGCGGCTCGTGTACAACCCCGGCGCGGCCTTCGGCACGGCCGCCGCGTACACCTGGATCCTGACCGTCATCGCGGGCGTCGCCGTCATCGGTCTGTGCGCACTGGCGCGCCGCGTACACACCTACCCCGGCGCGACAGCCGTCGGCGTCCTGCTCGGCGGCGCGATCAGCCATTTCGCGGATCGACTGCTGCGAGCCCCCGGCTTCGCCCGAGGCCACATCGTCGACTTCATCGACTACAACGGCTATTTCGTCGGCAATGTCGCCGATATCGCGATCGTCGGCGGGGCCGCGGCGCTGGCACTGCTCACCGTGCTGCGTCTCGAACCCGCCGCGTCACCGGAGCCCGCACGCCTCGACAACGCGGCGTGACCCGTGGCGCCGACGCCCCGTTTGCTCGGCGCTTCTCCCGGGCTCCGGACCGGACGGTCGATGCACCGACTGGCACCGCATCGCCGCGCTCCGGCGCTGGTCGCGCGGGCATGACAGGCGGCGATCGAGGCTTGCGGCATGTGTGCTTCGCGGTCCCTGTGCTGACGACGCGACGCATGCGGCTATCTGTCGCCACCCGTTCGGCAGGACGCGGCCCGCTCGAGCAGCAGCGTCCGCTCGGCCTCGTTGCCGGTCATCGCCGCGGCCCGTTCGAATTCCGAGCGAGCCTCGTCGCGACGTTCGAGTTTGAGCAGCAGGTCACCCCGGACGGCAGGCAGCAAGTGGTAACCGCGCAGGGCGGTGACGGCCGACAGTTCGTCGACGATGGACAACGCGACCGCGGGTCCGTCGGCCATCGACACCGCGACAGCCCGGTTCAGCTCCACCACCGGCGAGCCGGTGAGCGCGCCGAGCTCGCGATAGAGCGCGGCGATGCGATGCCAGTCGGTGGCATCGGCGCTGGTCGCGCGGGCATGACAGGCGGCGATCGACGCTTGCAGCACGTAGGACCCGCGTCCGCCGAGTCGGTCGGCCCGCCGCAGCGCACCTCCGGCATGGGTGATCAGCAAGCGGTCCCAGCGGGTCCGGTCCTGACGGTCGAGCGGCACCGGCCGACCGTCGGCATCGGTTCGGGCCCGCAGCCGTGACGCCTGGAATTCCATCAGCGCCACCAGTCCGTGCGGCTCCGGTTCGTCGGGTGCGAGGGCGGCGAGCATCCGGCCGAGCCGCATCGCCTCCGCGCACAGCTCGGCACGCGTCCACGAATCGCCGCTGGTGGCGGAATATCCCTCGTTGAAGACGAGGTAGACGACCTCGAGTACCGAGGCCAACCGCGCGGTCAGCTCGTCGCCGACCGGGACCTCGAACGGAACCCCCGCGCTCGACAACGTCTTCTTCGCCCGCGAGATCCGCTGGCCGAGCGTGGTGGGCGGGATCAGGAAGGCGTGCGCTATCTCGTCCGTGGACAGCCCCGCCACGGTCTTGAGCGTGAGCGCCACCCGCGCGTCGCGGCCGAGCATCGGGTGGCAGGCGGTGAACATCAGCCGCAGGACGTCGTCGCCGATATGCCTGTCGAATTCGATCGCGTCCATCGGATCGTCGCCGTCGGGCATCTCGCGGGCGAGCAGTGCGAGTTTGCGCTCCAGGTTCACCCGGCGGCGGACGGTGTCGACCGCGCGCCGTCGGGCGACAGCGAGGAGCCAGGCGCCCGGCTTATCCGGGACGCCCGACTCCGGCCACTGCTCCAGCGCCGCGATCAGCGCGTCCTGGGCCAAGTCCTCGGCCAGATCCAGGTCGTTCACGGTTCGCGCCAGCGAGGCCGTCAACCGCGCCGACTCGATCCGCCAGATCGCCTCGACGGTCCGCTGGGTCGCACTGGTCACCCGATGCCCTGTCCCTACAGCCCGGTCGCCTCACGCAGTTCGGCCGTCAGCGCCTCGCCGAAATCCTCGGGCCCGTACAACGGCCGCACCTCGACCACACCATTGCGGATCGGTGCCCGGCGCACCCACTCGAGCGCCTCCTCGAGCGAGGACACCTCCCAGATCTGGTACCCGGCGATCAACTCCTTGGTCTCGGCGAACGGTCCGTCGAGCACCGACGAACCGCCGTCCGTGTCGAAAGCGACCCGCTTGCCCGCCGAACTCGGCTTCAGCCCCTCACCGGCCAGAATCACCCCCGCCTTGGTGAGTTCGTCGTTGAACGCCTCCATCTCGGCGAACTCCTCGGCGGTGGGCGGCACCCCACGCTCGGTCTCCTCGGTCGCTTTCCCCAGAACCATGACTCGCATGAACGCTCCTTCGCCGCCGGGGCCGACCCACTGTTCGCGGACCGTCTCAACCCTGACTCACCCCTACGTCGATCGGCAAGCACCGGTTTCGACATCGCCGCCCGAGAAAATTTCCGGTAGAACGACCACGTGCGATGTGCCTCGAGTTGGTGTGCGGCGTGTCTTGCTTCCACGAGGTACTCGTCCATCGATTTTGTCTCAAAAATATCTCAAAACTAGGTCGTCGTTGGATTCGCTGCTTTCGCAAATGGCCGGGATCTACCGCTCGGGCAATCATCCGCAAGCCAAGGCCTACCTGATGTTCCGCAGTCCACCCCTGGATATAGACCCGCGAGACCAGGCTGCGGCGCGAGCTCTCCTGTCAGCCGCGTTCGACGGCGAAACAGCCTGGCACACAACGGAACTGCTCGCCAGCGTACTGGCCGACCCCAACGCCTACGTCGACGCGCTCGCTCAGGTCCGCATGGACTCGTGGTCGATCGGACGCATCGCACTGACCGGCGACGCCGCCCACTGTCCGTCCCCGGTCTCCGGCGCCGGAGCCGAACTCGCACTGGTCGGGGCCTACACGCTCGCCGGAGAACTCGCCTCCCGCACACCCGAACGCCGCGCCGCGTTTCATCGCTACAGCAGATCCACCGCCCGCTCGTCCACCGGAAACAACAGGTGGGCCCCAATCTACGGCTGATGGTGCCGAAAACACGTCTGGGGATAGCGGTGCGCAACACCATCGCCCGCCTGCCCCTCCTGGAATCGATGGCGGGTATGGAGCGCCTCATGGCCCCGGCGGCCACCGAACCTCTCCCCGACTACGGACTCTCTTCTCCCCCACCGTTTGTTGGTTCATGACGGTGGGATCCGACTCTCCAGCAAGCGTGTGTCGCCGCGCGTTCAAGCCGGGATGGTTCGACGAGGCCGCAGCGGCGTGTGGTCGCGGAACGCTTCTATTGCGGCGGCGACTTCGAAGGGTGTTGTCGCGTTGGCGATGGCATCGCGGTAGAGGACTCTGTTCGCAACGGCATCGAGATCGAACCCCCAGACCATCGACATCAGCGGAGAGATGAACAGTTCGGCACCTTTCGCACGAGTGCGAGCCAGCGAATGGTGATCGCCGTATTCACCGCGGGCAGCGTCGGTAATCGAGGCGCAGACGATGCTCTCGCGACCGGGGGTGTGTTGCTGGACCCAGTCGACGGCCTCGAGCCATGCATCGGTACAAGAGGTGCCGGGCAGTAGGGCGAACACACCGTGATAGGAGCCGAGTTTGGCGAGGGCAGCGACGTTTTCGAGGAAGTGTGCGTGGCAGACGCCGTGGAAGGCGTCCACACCGAATCCGACACAGACCGCGAGTTTGACTGGAAGATCGAGCGCGTGGGCCCCCAGAAGACTGGTGATGTCTTCGACCGGTGTCCCGAGTCCGGCCTCGTCACCGGTCATGAGCAGGTCGGTGCCGCCGTCGACCAGAACTATGGCGTCCAAGCGTAACCCGCGGGCCAGCCATGCGTAGGCGGCTCGGATGTCGGCGGGCCCGCCCTTGCGGATCAGGAAGATCCGGTCGGGGTAGGCGTGGTCTCGTAGCCAGACCGCGAGATGCTTTTCCGGGAAATAGGACATCGGACCGGTGGTTTCGGCATCGATCTCGAAGAGCCCCGCGGCCACCGGTTGCGCGCCGATGCGGGTGACAGGTGTGAAGGTAAGGTTTGCCAGGAAGACCGTTTTGTGACGTTCGTGCAGTGCGAAGGCCAACGGCAGGCCACTGAGCAGGTCGAACCCGCCACCGGCGCCGGCAATCAGAACTCGCTCGCAGTTCCGCAGGCGATGCAGCAGCGGTGTGTCGAAGAGGGTGAGAGCAGCCATCCAACAAAGTATGCTGCCCACCCGTCGACCGAGTGACTACTCGCCGTTCGCGGGACGGCACCGCCACCCTCTCCCGGGCACAAGCCGCCGGGCGTGAGCGGCCCGCTAAGACGACCGTGGGCTGCAAGTTCGTCGACGGGCTCGAAATCCATGCTCGCGCAAGACGTCTCCACCGACCGGTAAGCAGAAGACCTACGTCGCCACGACGGCTCAGGTGTGGGCGTTGCACGACGCGATGCCCGAGCACATTCGTCCGGCAATTCTGCTCGGAACGTTCGTCGGGCTTCGGGTGGCGGAGGTGTCGGCGTTGCGGGTCGACGATATCGATTTCGTGCATGGTGTCGTATTGCCGAAAAGGCAATGGCCGGATAAACGTTGAAGACGAAGTCCAGCGAGACCGCGGTTCCGATTCCGCACGAATTGACGTTGCTGCTCTCGGCCGCGGTGAAGAAGTGGCCGAACGAATACACGGTGACCAATGGCGAGGGAAGCAGGTGCCACCGTGGATCATCGAACGGCGTATCCGCGAACTGCGGGAGGTGGGTGCGGTGCCGGGCCTGCCCGAGGAATTCGGCTTCCACGATCTGCGGCACTACTTCGCGTCGCTGCTCATTCCAAGGGGGCCGACATCAAGACCGCTCAGGCTCGGGTGCGCCGTGCCAGCGCCAAGACGACCTTGGACACCTACGGGCATCTGTGGCCGGACGCAGACGAGTCCACCCGCTTCGCGATCGGTGAAGTGATCACGGAACGGATGGACTCGGCTGGGACTACTACGGATGGACTGCGTACGGAAGACCTGAAACAGATGCTCCGTTGCAGGTCACGCCACTACGAACCCTTACACGTCGAAGTAGAGCTCGGATTATGAACTGGGCGTTTGGTTCGTTGGTAGCCGTTGGCGTCGGTTGCCCTGAACTGCGGGTTTGTCGTTGTGGCGTTGGTCGGAATCGGCTATCGGTGGGGCCGCTGCGTATGAGCTGCGTATGAGAGCCGCGCGCAGGGGGGTGGTCGACGCTATCGCCTGTGCCCCGGAGCGCCTACTCGTCGTTCTGCGTGGGTCACCAGTCTAGGACGTGTCTGACGCGCCGACCGGCGTCAGCTTGGTGACTTCCCTTCCCTTGCTTCCTCGTCCTGGCCATCTCTGAGCTGAGGGAGGTCGTGTCAAGGGCGCTCTTTCCCTTGACTCGTCCGAGTGAGGTCAGACAATCGGGCCATGAGGAGGCAGGGGTTTCGCAACCACGCGATGCCACGTCGACATGGTGCCGCGTCCGGCTGCCCCACGCCAGATTTTGTTAGCAATTCATCTGCGCAGGTCAGCACGTTCGTCGTGTGCCCGAGCCTGCCAACCACGGGGCACTACAGTGCCTCTCAAGCCTTCTGACGGCCTGGCTCCGGGCGATCTGTGGGCGTTTGTGGTCGAAACTAGTCGATGAGTCGATCAAGCACCCCGCCTAGACCGACCGTTGTGCTGACTTGTGTCGGCGGTGCTCTGCAGATTGCTCGGCATGCGCCTTGGGTGCCCCGCTGTTCTGACGCAGCCCGGATCCGGTAGTCTGCACGATCGAATCTGTCCGATCACTGTGCAGCACAAACAAGTCAAGTGCGAGGGGTAGGTCAGCAAATGAAGGTTAAAAACACTATTACGATGACGGCCGCTACGACCTCCGGCTTCTTCGCATTTTTTCTGGCTGATTTTGAGCCCTTGGCAAAGTCGATAGCTACGGTCGCCAATGCGGATATGACCGATCCGGCGACCGCCATAACGTGGGTTTCTATATATCTTCGATTGAACGTATTCCTACTCGTTGGATTAATTACCGTAGTGGCGAATCTAGTTTATCACCACCGCCGACCGACGAACCTCAAGGGGCGCCCTCGGTTCGGCACTGACGATATAGTAGACGAGATGAAGGCGCTCGAGACGGAGTTAGTCAATCTGACCATCTCGGGATATTCCCTCAGTTTTGCACAATCAATAAGGCACTGGTTGCAGGAGAATCCAAAACCCGATCTTGTCGTCAAGTTGCTCATCTCAAGTCCCGCTTTTTTGCGCGAATACTGCAAGGAAGAGATTAATTCAATCGATTCGCGTATCTATCGACAAGAAGCTATGGTTCGCGAGTGGCTGGATCTCGAACGGGCAGGGCGCGTAAAGAAGGTTGAAGTCTACCATTTTAAGTCTCTCGCCGTCGAGTACTCAGTATCTCTAGATCGCGAAGTGACTTTTGTAGGGATCTACCCATGGCATTCTGAAAATGGAAAGCACAAACTTATCAAGACGCCTACCTCATCACGTTACATGGAGCGTTTGACCAGCGCCGATGGGTTGCCATTTGAATACATGAATAAAACATTAGAATCACGTCAGATTGACGGTGCGAACCACCACTACGCAAATGCATAGCACCGAGACTGCACCTGTATCTTGGGAGAAGGAATTAATTCACCCGGCGTGCACGAGGCTGGACGCCGGTCCCGCGTTCGCATAGCGTAAGCCACTAGCCGTGACAAAGCTGCCGATGAATCCCATCTGCGCGCGCAACACCCCTGTCCGGAGCGGCAGTTTACGGTGCGCATCGCACCCCTGACCTAGCGTTTCCCGCAATTCCAGGCGAGTCCGGAAATGGAATTTGATGCATACGCGCTAACTTCCACGGGCCCGAACCAGAAACCTGCCGATTAATCCGGGCGTCCGATGGTGTCTGCGGAGGTATGCGTAACTGTCTGCGATTCAATCGATCTCAGAAGACTGCGTGCCGCGTCGTCCGGTGTTGTCCGACAAGATCCGGGAGCATTTGTAGTGGCAAAGTAGTCATCGACTCATACTGTCGCAAGTACAGGCGCTTGTCCTGTGGCTAGTGACATACTGGTGGGCATGCGTGCAGTACGGCCTCGACGGAGGAAGCTCGATCCGGGTTGGTATGCGAAGAGCGCTGCGGCGCATCAGAAGAGGCAGCGCAAGCAGGCTGAGGAACGTGCGGCACGACGAACGCCACCGGCCGGTGATGTGACTATCATCTCGGCCGATGGCACGATACGGGTGGAGCCAGCCCTGGTGGGGCGGCACCTGCGCGCCGTTGTGAAGGAGCGGCCGCCGATCTCGGCGAAGTTGAGGCACGATGTGCTTGGCCGAGATGGATACTCGTGCCGGTACTGCGGCTACGACGGGCCGGTATTGGAGATCGAACACGTAGTGCCTATAGCGAAAGGCGGCGCGACCAACCTGTCAAACCTGGTCGCCGCGTGTGGTCCTTGCAATCGCAAGAAGGGTACTGCGGTCTGGAAGCCGAATCCGCTACCAAGGCGTCGACGGCGAGCATCGCCCTTGAGGAGTTGAAGTCATGTCGTAGGTTGTCAGCCGGCCGCGCACCCCGGCAATCGC
Source organism: Nocardia noduli (assembly GCF_019038455.1). NCBI lineage: Bacteria > Bacillati > Actinomycetota > Actinomycetes > Mycobacteriales > Nocardiaceae > Nocardia > Nocardia noduli. Next base: position 26,170 of record NZ_JAFMPL010000032.1, on the reverse strand, counting down.
GACTCACTGCAACCGCCTGACTCCTAGGACTACTGGCTGAGTGTCTCTCGATCATCCAGCACGTCTAGTAGCGTCGGGCACAATCGCCTCCACCTCGGCCCAGTGGGCACTGATGTTGTTCTCTCCCTACGAGGTACAAGTTGGCCACTGGCGCCTTGTAGGCGTCGGATGGGTTCGGCCGGGCGCTGCTGGTCCGCCGACTAGGGCCGGTGGATATCCACGGAGGTATCCTTCGGCCAGGGGTTCGTAATTGACAGTAAGGGGGGCCTCATGGTCCGCGTTTCGGAGCACTATGGAATTTCAGGGGATCAGGGAACGCTTGACTTCATCGATGTCGAAATAGACCGCGACACACTCCTATTCATCGATCCGGCGGTGATCGCTTCGATAGATGGACCATGGGAGAACGCCTGCACATCGGCGATCCAGAGCTTTTTTCAAGCAGTTCTGGATTGCATAAAAAATGGTGAGCAAAATAAAGCAAAATCTCTACTTTCCCGCTTGAGCGAGGACAACTCGACTCGGCTAGGATATTCATCTCGAAACCGCGGTAGCGGACTCGGCCTAAAACTCGCAGAAGAATTCTACAAAGAACTTTCGAGCAGTCGTGCCGTTCAGTCCGGATTAATCGCCGATCTCGAAGACACAGCATTGCTAATTGACAACGTGGGCGAAGACCGAATTTCGGATGTCGTAACTAATATAGTTCGAAATCTACTCGCCGAATACACTCAAGCGGCTGCCGAATACTATGGAATTCCTCTCAAGCGGAATGTGGCCATGCATCCATACTGGGCGCCGTCGACCAAAAAGTGGACGACCGCATACTTCGATCTACCCATAGCGGGAGGATCGCCGCTACTGCTGGTGCCAAAGAGCATCGTACGCAAACTGCTGCTAATAAACCCTGGCGAGTACTATCAACACTATGTACTGACTCAACTTTTCGACGAAGAACTACGTGGGCAATCGCAGTTGACAACTGCCCTTAGATCGGAAAAGCGACCTCGCATCACCAAGGCCAGTGTGGATCGGATGCACAAAGACCGGTTCAAGGGCCTACGAGGCGCTGAAAAGCGAATTAGCCTGGAAACTACAGAAAAGAATCCCGACCTTATTGCCAGGTACAAGCAAGACAAACTGAAGAATCCACCTGCCGCAATTTCCGCAGCCATCATCGCGGAGGTCACGAAAACAGAGCTGCCAGACCTCGATGCCCTGTTGCAAACGGTGACTTCAATGCCCGGTGGCGGAGGCTCCCTTGCAGACAATTACGAGAAGGCCATCGAGGCACTATTGTCGGCACTACTTTACCCGAGCCTGGTGAATCCCGTTAGGCAGGAGAAGATTCACGAAGGCAGAAAGAGAATCGATATCTCATATACGAATATGGGACGGAACGATTTCTTCTACTGGCTATCGCAGCACTATCCAGCGGCGAATGTCTTTATCGAGTGCAAGAATTACACGCGACCGCTGAAAAACCCCGAGTTCGATCAACTGAGTGGAAGATTCTCTCCGTCGAGAGGTAAGTATGGGATACTCGTTTACCGTGGATACTCAGACAAGCCTGCCGTCCAAAGGTCACTAAAAGACACAGCGGTCGATGACCGCGGCTATATAACCGCTTTGGATGACGAGGACCTCGGCGTCCTGGTCGATGAGTATAAGAAGGTTGGCAGTGCAACGTTGCTCGATGGCCTGCTGCACACTCGTTTTAAGGCACTGACGCATTAGGTCCATTACCTACCATCAGTCGTGAAAGATCGTGACCAGACTGCGAGTCCGCGACCGATGCGTGGGGAGTTGGCATTACCGCAACCTTAGCTGTGCTAGCCAATTGTTTCCGCCAGGTATTCGATTATTGCCTCCAACTTTGGCCCATCTAGCGGAGACGTCCACTCGACCACGATTGCTGAAGGGGTTCCGCTCGGGTGCCTGGATAAAACCTTCATGCCAGACACCGCAGGGTATACATGGTTCGTGATGACAAGTATCGGCACCGACCTTCCCGAATCGATCCCGAACTCGCGTTCTAGATCCTCCAGGGAAATAACGCCACGAGTGTGCATAACTGCTACTTCCACTAAGGGGGTAGAGTTACGCATTATCGTGAAATCAATTGACGATAAGCCCAGATTGGGAACAATTTCGATATCTTTGGTATTCAGGTTTAATATGCTTCCAATAACTGAACTCTCGTAGGCCGATGCATAGTTCGCGGCGGTAAAGATGGGCCGAGGGGTAGATACTGTGGCATCCACCTGGTCTATGGTAGATGGGTCTACTTGGATTGAAAGCAGCCGATCAGCAAGGCGGAGAAATCCTGTCAGGGTTGTTTGATGGTATGGATGATTAGTTCTCGTAGCCATCTCTGCTCTGAGTTCGGGGCGTGGGCCGATAACTTTGCCGTCCGGCGCTCTAAGGTACCAATCCTCTTTCTCGTCATTTGTGACAAACAGTAGCGGTTTGTCCATTTTTTCGGCGTGATCCAGCAGTTCGCACCAGATAAGATAGTCACCCTCGGGGTTCGGCTTCTTGTTCTGTCCCTCAGTGTCTTTATACCCGGGCGGAATCCGCTTCAGGTAGCGCTTTGCGCTCTCGGCGATCCTCAACCCAAGTACGGCTGCGTCCGGTCGGGCGCCTATCGAGTCGGGAGAATCGAAAAGATCATCAATTGCGGCGCGTATCGGATCGTCGCTACCAATTTTTTCGAATTCTACTACATGCTTCTCTCCTAGAACTTTTAGTTCTGACTGAAGTTTTTGTATTGATTCTTCGAGCAGCTTGATTGGAGCTTTTCTTACTTCGGGGTCTGAAATCTGATTTTCGAATTTAGACTTGACTGCGCGGCCAGCCTTTGACACCTCGTCGGACAGTTCGGAAAAAACGCGCGTTTGATCGTACGCGTTGCGAAGTCGGTTTCGTTGATACTCAAGTCCAACCTGGTACGGTAGCCATAGCCGCGGACGAATGCGATCGTTCCCTAACACCGTGAGTACTTGATGGCGCTGCTCGTCGCCTAGACGGTAGAGGTGATGAAGAATATTTGCGTCGAGGGCGATTACTCCGCTCAAGAACACATGCTTGAGGACCTTCTCGGCTGGTGTATACCACTCCGGGTACGCGTGGCGCATACCGTACCTAATCATGTCAGCCACTTCCCGCTCGCGTCGGGCAGCAGGCAGCATGTCCGGGTGACTTCCCTTCCCCTGCTTCCTCGTCCTGGCCATCCCTGAGCGGAGGGAGGTCGTGTCAAGGGCGCTCTTTCCCTTGACTCGTCCGAGTGAGGTTAGACAATCGGGCCATGAGGAGGCAGTGGCTACGCAACCACACGATGCCCCCGTTGATGGGCTCCGTGCGCTGCTGTCGGTCGACGGATTTTGTTCAGCAATTCATCCGCGCAGGTCAGCTCGGTTTCGGAGTTCTTGTGACCGGACCACAGCCAGGCCCCACGTACGTAGCCGGCGGATTCGGTGGGCAGCTGCGGGAGATCAGGTCGAGGACGGCTCACGAAGTGCCCAGCACTGCTCACGTGAACGAAAAGGCGGCCAGCTCTGAAGAGTCCGCGTGATGCCACGTCGCCGAAGCGGATGCCAGAATACGCGAACTGGATCAAAATGCGCTCCGGCGGCCGAGCGCTGCCGACGCGCCGCCACCTCCGAGGCTTGCCGAGGAGGTGAGCGGTTGCGCGGTGGCGGCGCTTGCGCCGCCGGTGCGCTCTTGACTCTATATAGCGAAATTCAGCAACCACTTCGGAAAGTGATGGCCGTAGCGATCGTCAGAGTTTGAGGACTGCGACTGTCTTGTCATCGTGCCGCTTGGCTCGGGGCTGTGTTCGCCCGTCCGGGTCGGAGTCGGCTTCCCATGCGTGAATCCGTGCGAGTAGTACGGCTAGGTCGGCGCTGGGAAAGGTTGCGATGCCAGGCCAGTCGAAATCGACTGCTGTCTGAAGGTCGGAGACGCCATCTGTGGCGAGAATGATCCACGCGAGTTCTTCGCGGTCGTACGTGCTGGTGAATGAGTGGCACGCCGCCTGGGGGTCGGCTTCGGCGATCCAGTAGCCGCCTGGTTGGTTGCGGTGTGCGCGCTCGTGAGCTTGGAGCGACTTCAAGATGATGTGGTGCGTGTCGTCGTAGCCACAGCCGGTCGCAAGTCGTTCGGTGTAGCGGGTGGCGTCGGGTAGTCCGAGTTGAGACAGACGTTCGTCGGTGGTGATGCTGACTCGGCCGCTTCGGTAGCCGACAATGACGGAAGAGTCTCCAAGCACGAGGGATTCAACGGTGTGTGGCAGGGTCCGCACGATCGCGACGGTGCTGGATGGGGCGTAACCAGGCTTGAGGCGAAGTGCCTGGGCGGTGGTCGCTATGGCTTCGTGTAAAACGTGGGGGAGCGGGGCCGTCGAATCGACCGTGCGACTGAGTTGGATACCGAGTTCGTCCACGTAGTCACTCGCGCATGGCATCGTCGGATCGTGTGCGGTCGCGCCGTCCAGGACAATCACCGAATGCGGAGTGAGGACCAGGCGGTCATCTCCGGAGTTTGCGGGCAGCTGCGCGGATTCGACGTGGAGGGTCATCGGGTCACGGCGTACGGTCCGATGAGGAGACGGCTGTCCGTGATTGCCCGTTCCTCGGTGAACGCGCACTCGATGATGCAGTCGGTGAGTGCTGCGTCGGGATCGTAGACGGTACGAAGGTTGTTGGTGAGCCAGTGCGCTACACCATCGGACCCGATTGCGGTGATGCCAGCAATGTGCACGATGACTCGGTTCCCGTCGACTCGTCGAGACAAGTAGCCGATGTCCCGGTGGGTGCCGTCGGTTCGGTATGGAGAGAAGTGTTTGGCACCTTCGCGTATGTCGATGATGGACCACCCCTGATCGGTGCGGTCGAAGGCTAGCAAGGGGTCAGTAGCCAGAAGATTACGGGCGACCGGTGCGGAAGCGGGTCCGCACACAATGATGCAATCGCCCGTGGGCGTGTCCTCGGTGGTGGGGTGGATATCGAATTGCGTTGTTTTAAAAGACAATTCTTCCAATGCACGTTCTAGGCGTGTGCGGGTGGCCGCATCGTTGCTATCGACGTATGAGCGTTCGCGGCCCTCTTCGACGCCGATCCGTCGGGGTACGCCGATAGCGATCGGCCCGACGCCGTAGAACGCTCGCTCGGGTGGGGGTGCTGAGACGCGAATCTGGCTGATTCGGCCTTTTGTAAGCCCGAGTTTGGTACCGATCTCCGAGTAGCTGAGACCGTGTTCACGGTGCGCCTGCTCGATAGCGGCCTTTCGAAGGCGCGACAGTTCGGTGGTCCGCTGCTGATAGACCGTGATGAGTTCGCCAGCACGTCGCCCGCGTCGGATCGGGTCCGGGTCGTTGCGGATCGCATCGAACTCGTCATCACTGGTCACCTGCCAGAGTTTAGTCCCCCTTGACCGCTCGGGGGAGTCGGCCTATCCTTGGGTTTACCCCCCCTAAACCGCCAACGACCCAAACGGCGCGCCACGTGGTTTAGGCCCCCTAAACTCGAGAGGTTTCAGAAATGGCTTTGAACGATGTGTGGTTCAACACGGATTTCGGCGGGGCGCACCCGAAGGGTTTGTTCCTGCTGGGCGCTATCTCGGCGGTGACGGAGTTCAGCTCCGATCGGAACGCGCCAAAGATTCAGAAGGTCGATCTCGACCGTGAGGGCAACGGCACCGGTAAGCGCTTGTGGAAGGGCACGGTCACCGATCCGACCGCGGCGAACGCGCGTAACGCCAGCTTCGACGTGGTGTTCGTCTCCGATGTGATGCCGGTTCCGCCGGTTGCCGAGATCGTTCCGGGGATGACCCCGATCGAGCTGGACGGCATGCAGGTCAAGCCGAAGGTTGTCGGTGCGGGGGAGTTCAAGTCGATCGGCTTCAACGTCCGCGCGACGGGGATCAAGGGTGACACCTCCGGTACTCGGCAGGCTCCGGCCGATCCGGGCGCTTCCCGTCCGAACTCGACCGGGTAAGGCGGCGTGATCATGTCGCAGTATCAGATCCGGTCGAGCGTGACCACGGATGTGACGGTCGATGAGGTGACCGCGAAGTATCACCCGGCCTACGAGTTCCGCGGCGGTGACTTCTCGGCGTCGGTTCAGATCAAGTTCGGGATTCACAGTGCGTCGTCGGTGACGTTGAGCATCGCTGATGCCCGCGCGTTGGCCGAGCAGCTGCCCGCGATCCTGGCCGAACACGACTCCGTCACGGTGTCGGTGCCGGTGTCGCTGGTCAAGGCGGCGTGATGAGCGCGGCGGATCAGCACAAGTCGACAGCTATGAAGTGGGCTCGCTGGTCCGCCGCTGTCATCATCCTCGCGGTCGGTGCCGCGGCGTTCCGGCTCTCGTTCACCACCTTGCAAGACCTGGCCGTGCTCGCCAGGGTGCCGAAGTCGGATGCGTGGCTGTTCCCGCTGATCGTGGACGGCACCATCCTGCTCGCCACCTTCGGCGTCCTGGTGTCGCCGAGCAAGACCAGCGAACAACGGTTCTTCCTCGCGGTACTCGGTATCGGTGCCGCGGTGTCGGTGGCGGGCAACAGCATCCACGCGATGGCATCCGGTCACCCGTTGCCGGGTTGGGCGGCGGCGATCGTCGCGGCGGTGGCACCGATCAGCCTGCTCGCAGACACTCACGGGCTGGCGTTGTTGTTCCGCACGGTCCAACGCGCCCCGACACCCGTCACAGAGTCGACTGCGGTGGTGGCTTCGGCCGGTGAGGTTGCGGTCGATCCTGTGTCGGCCGATCCCGAACCGGTGGCCTCCGCTACTCCCGAACCCGTCTCGGTCGCCTCGAAGCCCGTGGCGAAGAAACCCGCTCGTACCGATCCGAGGACGGTGGCTCGCGCGGTCGAGCTGCACCGTGACGGCATGAAGTACGCCGACATCGCCCGCGAACTGGGTGTGTCGGCACGCACCGCGGCGAAGTACGCCAAGTCCACCGATACACCGGAATCCGTTGACTACGAGACGGTCCCGGCCGAAGTCCTCGACTCTCCGACTCCTGCTCCCGAACCCGAACGCGCCCCGGTGCGTGTGGCTGCTGCGGCGGTTCCGGTTCGTGTGGCTCCTGTTCGTCCCGTGCGTCCGGTGCAAACAATGCTTCCGGTCGCTGCTGTCCCTGCTGGGGGTTTCTGATGGTCTCCGTCCTCTCGATCGCCGTCCCTTCCGTCTTCGCCGCGGTGATGGCTCCGGCCGTACTGCTGGCCTCCGCTTCGACTCCCGACGCTCCGGTGTCGCATCCGGTTCCGGGTGAGTGCGTGATGTTCTGCGACGAACCCCGCGGACTGTCGCCGGAAGCGTGCGTCATGTTCTGCGTTGATGCGCCCGTTCCGCCCGCTTCGGAGGGCTGCCGCCTGTTCTGCGAGCTCGACCGTCGCTCCGATGACTGGGGGCTGTGACATGTACGAGTCCTTCGTCAACGTCATGCCCAACGTCGAGTTGGGCGGGGTCACCTATCGGCCCCACGCGATCGCCACTGACCCGGCGTCCCCGCCAATGGTGCGAATCGCGTTCGACACCTTCGGTTCCGGGCTGTCGCTGACCATCGCTGATGCCCGCGCGGTGTTCGCCGGTCTCGGTGACGCGCTAGCCGAACATGATCGCCTGGCCATTGCTCTGGTGAAGGCGGTGGCGTGATGGCTGCCCTCGACGCCATCGTCTTCGGTGGTGGCCTGGTTGCCGCGTCGGCGGGCATGTGGTGGCTGCGTTCCCTCGGCGGCGGTGTCCGACCGTCCCACCCGGCGGATGTCGCCGATGTCGCACCCCGCGAACTGCGTACGGCGGTGCTGGTTGTGGCCGATCCTCGTCAGCGGGCGCACATGTTCACCGCGCTCGGTCTCGGGTCGCTCGACACCGGTTTCCCGCCGTTGGAGGACTGGGTTTACACCGAGTACGGGTTGCAGATCGACCTATTGATGATGGCCGGTCAGAAGCGCAAGGACTGGGCCGGTGACGACGCTCTCGACGCGTTGGCTCAAGTGCTGGCGGTCAAGGCGGTGACCGCGGTTTTCCCTGATCCGGGGGTGGTTCGTCTGCAACTGCGGGTGTGGGACACACTCGCGGACCCGACAAGGGCGTCGGGGGTTCACAACGGCGTGGACTTGCAGGCGCTCCCGGTCGGGGTGCTCGAGGACGGCGGTACCTGGCTGCTGCCGATCCTGTACCGGCATCTGTTGATCGCGGGCGGCACCAACGCCGGTAAAGGCGGTCTGGTGTGGGCGATCATCGCCGCACTCGCCCCGGCCATCGCTTCCGGTTTGGTGGAACTGTGGGTCGCCGATCCCAAGGGCGGGATGGAGTTCGGCCGCGGCAAAGCCTTGTTGACCCGGTTCGAGTACACCGAAGAAGGCATCGTCGCGATGATGGCCGACGCCGAAGCGGCGATGCTCGAACGCGCCAACCGTTGCCGTGAGGCCGGTATCGAACAACACGTCCCCACCACCGATGAACCGCTGATCGTGATCATCGTGGACGAGGCAGCCTCGATGACCGCCTACGCCGAGCCGGACTCGATCAAGAAGTTCGACCGCCACTACGGCAAGGTCCTGACCCAGGGCCGTGCCGCGGCGTTCTCGGTCATCACCTGCGTGCAGGACCCGTCGAAAGACACCCTGCCCCAACGCCAGCTGATCCCGATCCGTATCGGTCTGCGTCTGGACGAGAAAACACAGATCGGCATGGTCCACGGCGACTCCGCGCGTGAACGCGGTGCCCGCTGCGACGAAATCCCGTACACGACACCCGGTGTCGCCTACGTGCGCGAGGACGGGACACCGAACATCGTACGAGCGCGCTCGTACTTCGTCTCCCGTGAGGATATCGCCGCCCTGTGCCAGCAGTACGCGCCCCGCGGTCACGGCATCGACTTCGCGCCGCAGGGCGACTACTCCGACTTCGACCCCGACGACCTCGGCGACGGCGACACGGGGCCGGTGGCGGCATGAACCGGCCACGTACTGCCGCGAGACATGTCGTCGTCTACTGCGACGGCTGCGGGGATGTCTACGCCGAGCACGAGGACGAGGGCATCGTCTTCGACTCCATCGCCCAACTCCTGAGCAACGTCGGTGCCGACATGAGGCGCGCGGGTTGGGTCTTCGACGGGGACCAAGTGCTGTGCGACGGCTGCGCTGCCGACGAGCGCTGCGAACAGGCCGGTCACCACAGCGTGCCGCCTGATGCGGACTACTGCCACGTCTGTGGCATCGACATCGACAAAATCAACGGGGAGAACCAGTCATGAAGCGCAACAACAGCACTCGTCGCACCGATTCCGGCTATCAGGACAACGTGATCGACCTGGCCTCGCGTCGGCGCGGACAACTCGAACGACGCGGCGCCAATCCGTTGGAGGTCGCGGTGGCCCTGTGCCTCGAAACGGGTTCCTTCCCGGCGTGGGACACCGATACCGATGACGGTGGGTGGGCGGCGTGAACGGGGTGTGGAAGCCCGCCCCCGGCATGGACTTCAACCGGGTCGCCGTCGTGGTTGACCGTGGCCGGATTCGGGAACGCTGCGAGGTCTTCGCCCAATACCGGCCCGAATCCCCTACCGGTGCCGGTCAGGTGGAACTGACCTTCCACCGGGAAGCCGGGTTCGCCGCCGTCGCGCACCTGGTCATGACTCTCGATGACGCCGCGTCGGTGCTCGCGGTCCTGGCCTACGCGATCGGCGACGCCTGCGACCTGACCGGCCGCGATATCCCCGAGGTGTCCCCAGTCCAGGTTCGCGGGTCAGGGGCGAGGTCGTGAGCGCCCGCAAGAACGTGGAGTGGGGCGTGTTGATCGGTGAGACCGTGCGCCCCCTGCCCAAAGCGGAGAACGTCACTCAAGCCTTGCTGATGGCCGACAAACCCAGCAATCGGGGCAAGCGCGGGAACAAGCCGGTGGTTGTGTACCGCGACGACGAACACGACATGTGGAAACGCCACCGCGACAAGACACCCGTCCCGACTCAGCTCGCTCTGTTCGATCAGGAGGCGTCATGAACACGGGCAGGCCGCGGTTGCTGGATTTGTTCTGCTGCGCTGGTGGTGCCGCGACCGGGTATCACCGTGCCGGGTTCGACGTGGTCGGTGTCGACATCGCCGCACAACCGCGCTACCCGTTCGAGTTCCACCGGGGTGACGCGTTGGAGTTCCTGGCCGCGCACGGGCACGAGTTCGACACCATCCACGCCTCCCCACCGTGCCAGGAGTACTGCACACTGCACGCGTTGTCGCCGGACAAGCGGTATCCGGATCTGGTCGCGGCTACTCGCGCCCTGCTCGACCAGGTGGGGCGTCCGTATGTGATCGAGAACGTCATGACCGCACCCCTGATCCGGTCCCGTTCGATCACGCTGTGCGGCAACGCGTTCGGGCTGCGCACCTACCGGCATCGACGCTTCGAGTCCCGACTGTCCCTGTCGGCACCGGCGCATCCGCGTCATGTGGTGCGTACCGCGACCCGCCAGCGTAAGGCCCGTTGGGCGGACGGTTGGAACATCTCGGTCACCGGTGATGTCGGCCGCTACGTCGGACCGGAGGCGATGGGCATCGACTGGATGACCGGCGACGAACTGTGCCAAGCCATCCCACCCGCCTACACCGAACACCTCGGCCACCAACTCCTGACACAACTCACCGATCCCACCGGCCCACTGACCCTGTTCGAGGTGGCATAACCATGAACACGAAAATCACTGTCCACCAAACGAACCCGGCCGACGCGATCACCGACGCCGTGCTCGGCATCGTCTGGGTTCTCGTCAAGGCCGCGGCGGTGCTGGTGTGGTGGGTGCTGCTGTTCCCGATGGTGTCCGCTCCTATCGCGCTCGTCGTCGTCGCCGGTCTCCTCGTCTCGCCGGTCGCCGCTGCCGTGCTGGGTGGGGTGTTCGCCGTGGGGATGGTGCTGTGGCGACTCGGGAGTCCGCAGACCTTCGAGCGGTGGATCACCTCGCGGGCACGGTCCCGGTTCCTGGCGTGGTTCCGCTACCGCCGACGCTGGACGCGGATGTTGTCGGCGTGCGGGTTACAGGTCGTCTTCGGCGAACAGGTCGCGACTCCGCGGCTGGCCGGTGTGCGGGTGGGTGCGTTCACCGACCGGGTGACGGTGCGGATGCTGCCCGGTCAATGCCCCGACGACTACACCGGCCGTACCGCTCACCTGGCACACGCGTTCGGTGTCCTGGAATGCCGAGCGGTCATCGTCGGCCCGTCCACGGTGGAACTGGCCTTCCGGCACCGCGATTCACTCGCTGAGCCGGTCACCTTGCCGCCGCGTACCTCGGTCGAGTGGCTTTGGGATGAGAAGGAGGCAGCGTGACTGCGCCTCAACTCGTCGGTTCGGCCCCGGTCGGGGCTGTGCCTCCGAATCGTCAGACAGCCGCTGAGCGTCGCGCTATGCCGGATCTGAGCGATATCGCCGAATCGGCCGCAGAGAAAGCGGGGGTGTGCGCGCGGGTGGTGCCGATGCGCGCTTTCGACACCAACACCGGTCGTGTCTCCTACGTCGGTGCCCCGTGCAAGGCCACCGTGGCGACGGTGTGCCCCGCCTGCGCGAAGGCGAACAAGGCGGTACGTGCCACACAGCTGCGCGAGGGCTGGTGTGCCGAACATGAACCCGTGCGGCCGGAACCGGTCGTCACCGAGGCGCAGGCGCAGGTGTTGGCGGCGCGTGCTGATCTGTTCGGCCAGTACCACGATGCTCGCCGTGACGGGGACGGCGAACTCGCGGACGCGGTGAAGGACTGGGTGGCCGATCTGGACGTCGAGCTTCGCGAACTCGGCGTGCGGGGCCGTCTTCCCGCGTTGGAGGAGAAGCCTCGTCGGCGGGCGAAGTCGACTCGGCGTCGCGATGATGTGCCGGACCTGCCGCGTAAGAAGGTGCTGCGTACGACGGTCGGTACCGCGTATGCCAACGGCAAGTATCGGCCGTCCACGTTCTGGACTCTCACGATGCCGTCCTACGGCTCGATCAACCGGGTGTGGGATCCGGAAGGTGGCAAGGACAAGCGGGGTGCGTGGGTCTCGGACGGTTCACCGGTCGACCCGGATTCCTACGACTACCGGCGTGCCGCGCGCGACACCATGCATATGAAGGAGTTGTTCGATCACTGGATGAAGGTCCTGCGTCGCGCGGTGGGTTGGAACGTGCAGTACTGGGCCGCTGTCGAACCACAGAAACGCGGCGCCCCGCATATCCATCTCGCTATCCGGGGCTCGATCCCGACCAAACTCCTGTACGCGGTGACCGCGGCGACCTACCGCAGCATCTGGTGGCCGCACTACGACCGGGAGGTCTACACCGCCGATCACATGCCGGTCTGGAACCACGCCGCGGCGACGTTCGTCGACCCGGACAACGGTCGTCCGTTGACCAGTTGGGACGACGCACTCGATGTCATCAATTCCGTCGATGACATCGAACCGGCGCACACGGTGCGGTTCGGCGGGCAGTCCAAACCGGTTCAGATCCTCGCGGGCACACCGGAAATGGATCGCAAGGTGGCCTACCTGACCAAATATCTGACCAAGTCGGTCGGCGAGATCCTCGAGACCGACAGCGCGCGCGTGAACCGCCACTACGACCGGTTACACGCCGAACTCCAGCGCACTCCGTGTTCGAAGTCGTGCGCGGTGTGGCTGCGCTACGGCATCGTCCCCAAGAACGCCAACGAGAAGACCCAACCGGGCCACTGCCGAGGCAAGAACCATCGCCGGGAACTGCTCGGTGTTCCGGGGAAACGCTGCAACAACTCCCGCGAGTGGAGCGGCAAGACCCTGCCCGACCACAAGGCCGAACGCATGGAATACGTGCGGAGCAAGCTGGCCGCGATCGGCATCATCCCACCCGACACCTCGCACCTGAGGATCACCCCGGTCGGTCCGGGTGACCGTGACGCGCCCCCGATCTCACACCTGATCATCGCAGCGGTCTCAGCCAAGATCGCCCAGAAAGCGCAGTACACAACGGCCCGTCTCGTGAACGCCGAAGGACCACCAGGCAACGACCCTGTGTCACCTGAAACCGTTGCAAAACAACAAGATTCGACAAGTCAGATAGCGGCGTAGGAGGAATGGCAATGAGTGAGAAAGATACGTTTCTCCGGGCGAAGCAGTGCGAGGAGTTGACCGGGATTCCGGAGGCGACTTGGCGGTGGTGGGCGCACGTAGGCCGCGGTCCGGAGAGCTTCAAACTCGGTCCGCGTCGGCGAGTGTGGCGCAAGTCCGTCGTGCTGGCCTGGATCGCCGAACAGGAAGAGACCACCGGTAGCAACCGGACGGCGGCGTAGTGGCTATTCGACGTCATCGCCGGTCCGGTATCGAGGATCTCTGGACCAAGGAGGAACGTCTACCGGACGGCTCGGTGCAGCGTGTGCCGTCCGCGATCCACGGTAAGTGGAAGCGTTGGCGTGCAAGGTATGTGGACGATACCGGTCAGGAGCATTCGAAGACCTTCGCCCGTAAGACCGATGCACAGGCGTGGCTGAACGGTCAGGTGTCCTCGCTGGTGCAGGGCACCCACGTTGCCCCGAAGGACATGCAGCGCACGGTGTCGGAATGGTGTGAGGAGTGGCTCAAGGGCTACGCCAACAACCGTGACGGAACCGTGCGCCAGGCGCGCGTCCATATCGCCCAGATCACTGCGGAGTTCGGCGGTGTGCAGCTGGCAGCTATCCGTCCGTCCGCGATCAAGACATGGACGGCCAAGCTCAAGGCCCGCGGTCATGAGGCCAGCTACATCTACGCGTTGCACGGTCGGCTGTCGCAGATCCTCAGTGACGCCGTGCTGGACGGCATCCTGGCGCGTAATCCGTGCTCGAAGCGGACGACACCGCCGATGGGCAAGCAGAAGGTCTATTGCGCTACGACGGAACAGGTTTGGGCGCTGCATGACCTGATGCCGGACCATCTGCGGCCCGCGATCCTGCTCGGGGCCTTCGCCGGACTGCGGATCTCCGAAGCCTGCGGACTGCGGGTGCTGGATGTCGATTTCGTGCGCGGTGTCGTCCATCCGAAACAGCAGTGGCCTGCTCGGGAACTCAAGACCGATGGTTCCGAAGCGCCGATCCCGATCCCGCGTGAACTCGCTCTCATGCTGTCGTCGGCTGTTCAGCAACGACCGGGGGAGCGGGTCCTCACCGATGACGACGGCAAGCCGGTCCCGCCGTGGCATATCGATCGTGCGCTGCGTGCGGTCCGCGGTGACGTTGTCGGCCTCCCCGAGGAGTTCGGGTTTCAGGATCTGCGCCATTACTTGGCGTCGTTGTTGATCGGCAACGGGGCGAACATCAAGGTGGTTCAGGCCCGGATGCGGCACGCGACGGCGAAGACGACTCTCGACACCTACGGGCATCTGTGGCCGGATACGGACGAGTCCACCCGCCGTGTGATCGCGTCTGTGATCACGGAACGGGTGGACTCGATGCCGTCTACTGCGTATGAACTGCGTACGAAACGGGCCAAGTAGCCCTATTCGTGCAGGTCAGGGCTACACGTCGAAGTAGAGCTCGAACTCGTACGGGTGCGGACGCAGGTTGACCGGGGCGATTTCCTGGGTGCGCTTGATGTCGATCCAGGTCTCGATCAGGTCGGGGGTGAAGACGTTGCCTTCGGTCAGGTAGTCGTGATCCTGCTCGAGGCGGTCGATGACCGAGGCCAGGCTGGTGGGGGCCTGCGGGATGTTCTTGGCCTCCTCCGGCGGGAGCTCGTAGAGGTCCTTGTCGACGGGGGCCAGCGGCTCGATCTTCTTCTTGATGCCGTCCAGGCCGGCCATCAGCATGGCGGCGAAGGCCAGGTACGGGTTGCCCGAGGAGTCCGGCGCGCGGAACTCGATGCGCTTGGCCTTGGGGTTGTTGCCGGTGACCGGGATGCGGACCGCGGCCGAGCGGTTGCGCTGCGAGTACACCAGGTTGATGGGGGCTTCGTAGCCCGGCACCAGGCGGTGGTAGGAGTTCACGGTCGGGTTGGTGAACGCGAGCAGCGACGGCGCGTGGTGCAGGATGCCGCCGATGTAGTGGCGCGCGATATCGGACAGGCCACCGTAGCCGGCCTCGTCGTGGAACAGCGGCTTGCCGTCCTTCCACAGCGACTGGTGCGCGTGCATGCCCGAGCCGTTGTCACCGAAGAGGGGCTTCGGCATGAAGGTGACGGTCTTGCCGTCGGCCCACGCGGTGTTCTTCACGATGTACTTGAAGAGCTGCAGGTCGTCGGCCGCGCCGAGCAGGGTGTTGAACTTGTAGTTGATCTCGGCCTGACCGGCGGTGCCGACCTCGTGGTGGCCGCGCTCGAGTTCGAAGCCCGCGTTCTGCAGGTTGGTCGCGATCTTGTCGCGCAGGTCGACGTAGTGGTCGTACGGCGCGACGGGGAAGTAACCACCCTTGTTGCGCACCTTGTAACCACGGTTGGCGGTGCCGTCCGGGTTGGTCTTGGCACCGGTGTTCCAGGAGCCCGAGACCGAGTCGATCTCGTAGAACGAGCTGTTCATCGTCGAGTCGTAGCGGACCGAGTCGAAGATGTAGAACTCCGCCTCGGCGCCGAAGTACGCGGTGTCGGCGATACCGGTCGAACGCAGGTACTCCTCTGCCTTGCGCGCGATGTTGCGCGGGTCGCGGGAGTAGGCCTCGCGGGTGAACGGATCATGCACGAAGAAGTTCAGGTTCAGCGTCTTGGCGGCGCGGAACGGGTCGAGGCGCGCGGTGCTGAAGTCCGGCAGCAGCAGCATGTCCGACTCGTCGATCGACTGGAAGCCACGAACGGAGGAGCCATCGAAGGCTAGCCCTTCCTCGGCGAGGTCAGCGGTGAAAGCCTTCCCCGGGATCGAGAAATGCTGCTGTACACCCGGAAGATCGCTGAAGCGGATATCGACGTATTCGACCTCCTGCTCCTTGATGTACTGGATGACCTCGTCGGCCGTGCTGAACGTCACTTGTTCTCCTTACGGATCGGTTCCCAGCGAGTGTCGATTGCATGGGTTCGTCGCGTCCAGACGCTATGGACGCGGTGTTTCCTGGCAATCAAGGCTGTGTTTCGCCAGTGTTACACGTGCGGCTGGCGGGGTGTGGATGCTCACCCCGGCTCGTCCAGCATCGTAATCCTGCCATCCGTTCATCGCCCGGTGACGCTGAACTCCCCTTATGCGGTGCGGGCCCCGTGGTCGCCGCCGCCTACCCTGGAAGCCATGGCGCGCATTACCGGTAGCTGGCTTTCCGGACCCTCGGCCGAGTCGGGGGACTCGGCTACGCCCGAGTTTCCCGGCGAACACCTCGGCCTGCCGAAGTCCGGCGCCGGGGCGATCGCGGGGCAGGGTCGCCGGATCGCGGCGATGTTCGTCGACTGGCTGATGGCCGTCGGGATATCGCTGCTGATCCTGCGTCATGTGAACGCGAATCTGCCGTTGCTGATCTGGTTCGTGGTCGGTGTCGCCGCGGTGACGCTGTTCGGGTTCACGCCCGGTCAGTACTTCCTGCGGCTGCGGGTCCTGCGGGTCGATGCCGCGGTGCCCGTCGGGTTCGTGCGAGCGCTGGCCAGGCAGGTGCTGTTGATCTTCGTGGTACCGGCGTTGTTCACCGACGCCGACGGTCGCGGCATGCACGACCGGGCGACGGGAACGGCGGTCGTCAACGCGCGCTGATCGCCGAGCGATCAGCGCCTGCGGATGGTCCGCTGCACACCGCGCATCTTGGCGCCCGCGGGCATCGGCCCCTTCGGCATCGCGGGTCCGCTGCGCGCGCCGAGCGCGGCCAGCCTGCCCTCGATGAGGTCGATCCGCTTGACATCGATATTGCGCGGCAACTTCGTGAGGTAGCGCTGTAGTTCCTTGAGCGGCACCTGGCCCTCGTCGTTGCCGATGATCACGTCGTAGATGGGGGTGTCACCGACGAGGCGGGCGGTCTTCTTCTTCTCCTGCGCGAGCAGGGACTTGAGCCGCTGCGGGGAGCCCTCGCCGACGAAGACGACGCCCGGCAGCCCGATCACCCGGTGCACCGCGTCCAGTTGGGTGGTCGCGGCGATGCCGTTGTTCACCCGCCATTTGCCCTGCAGGTTGTCGAGCACCCACGCGGCCGCGCCCGCCTGGCCCTCGGCCTTGGCGTAGACGTTCTTCTGCACCCGGCGGCCGAAGATGATGAAGGCGGCCAGGACGCCGAGCAGGATGCCCAGCGGCAGCAGGAACAGCAGGATGCCGAAGATCAGTCCGATGACAAGGAACACCGCGGTGATGCCGACGAGTGCGCCGATCATCAGCGGCAGCAGCAGCTTGTCCTCTTTGCGCTGCATCTGGAATGCCTGCCACAGCTGCTGACGCCGCTGTTTCGACGCCTGTTTGCGCGCCGCCTTAGCCGCGGCTTTCGCTTCCTTGGACTGCGTGCCGCCCTTACCTGCTGCCATGGTTCCCAGGATAGTGGCAGCGTAGGGGCCGGTCGGCGGCGGGACGGACTGCTCGCCGATGCCGGGAGCGGTAACCGTGACGCACCGTCACCTCAGCGGTCGGCTTCGTCGCGGATCGCCGCCGCGACGGCCGCGGGCATCGACTCGTGACGGACGTAGTTCCTGCTGAAGTCGCCGGTTCCGTGCGAGAGCGACCGCAGGTCGATCGCGTAGCGGCTCAGCGCGAGTTCGGGTACCTCCGCGCGCACCCGGGTTCGTCCGTCACCGTGCGGTTCGGTGCCGAGTACCCGCCCGCGCCGCGCGGACAGATCGCTCAGGACCGAGCCGACGTAGTCGTCGGACACCACGACCGCGACCTCCGCGACGGGCTCGAGCAGCGCGACTCCGGCGGTGGCCGCGGCCTCGCGCAGCGCGAGCGCCCCCGCGGTCTGGAACGCCGAATCGGAGGAGTCGACCGAATGGGCTTTGCCGTCGAACAGCGTCACCCGGACGTCGACCAGCGGATATCCGGCCGCGACGCCGCGCGCCGCCTGTGCCCGCACACCCTTCTCGACCGAGGGGATGAACTGGCGCGGCACCACGCCGCCGACCACCCGGTCGACGAACTCGATCCCCGACCCGCCCGGCAGCGGTTCCACCTCGATCTCGCAGACGGCGTACTGGCCGTGTCCGCCGGACTGCTTCACATGCCTGCCGCGCGCGGTGGCCTTCCCGGCGAAGGTCTCGCGCAGTGCCACCCGGTGCTCGACCACGTCCACCTGGACGCCGAAACGGCTCCGCAGCCGCTCGAGCGCCACATCCCGGTGCGCTTCGCCCAGACACCACAGCACCAGTTGTTCGGTCAGCGCGTTGTGTTCGACGCGCAGGGTCGGATCCTCGGCGGCCAGCCGGGCGAGACCGTGTGACAGTTTGTCCTCGTCGGATTTGCCGTGCGCGCGAATCGCGATGGGCAGCAGCGGATCCGGCATCGGCCACGGTTGGATGAGCAGCGGGGCCCCGGTCTCCGACAGCGTGTCGCCGGTTTCCGCGTGCCCCAGTTTGCCGACATAGGCGATATCGCCCGCGATGACCTGCCCCAGCGCGAACTGCCGCTTGCCGAACGGCGCGGTCACCGAGCCGACGCGTTCGTCGACGTCGTGATCGGGATGCCCGCGCTCCTCCAGACCGTGCCCGCAGACGTGCACGGTGTCGTCGGTGTGCAGGGTTCCCGAGAACACTCGGACCAGCGATACCCGCCCGACGTAGGGGTCCGACGCGGTGCGGATCACCTCCGCGGCCAGGGCCGCGCCCGGGTCGCACGACAGGGGGCGCGGTTCGCTGCCGTTGGTCGCGGGCGCGGCACGGACCACGTGTTCGGTCGGTGTCGGGAATCCGCCGACGATCAGATCGAGCAGTTCCACCGTGCCGAGCCCCTGTTTCGCGCCTTCGACAGCGGGCGCGCCGAACAGCACCGGGTGGAAACTGCCGTGCGCGACGGCCCGCTCGAGATCGGCGGTCAAGGTGCCGAGTTCGATATCGTCACCGGCGAGATATCGCTCCAGCAGCGATTCGTCCTCGCTCTCGGCGATGATTCCCTCGATCAGCCGATTACGCGCGTCCTCGAGCACCGCGCGCTGTTCCTCCGACGGGGCGGTCCGCTCGGCGGCGCCCGAGGAATAGTCGACGACGCAATTCGGCAGTAATTCGATCAGCCCGGTCACCGGGCGATGTCCGTCCGGACTCTTCGGCCCGTAGACGGGCATATGCAGCGGCAGCACGTGCTCGGCCCCACCGCCGAGTACCGCGCCGCAGGTCCGCACCATATCGTCGAAATCCCCGCGTGCGGTGTCGAGATGGGTGATGACGATCGCGCGCGGCATTCCCACCGCCGCGCATTCCTCCCACAGCGCCCGCGTCGCCCCGCTGACCCCCTCCGGCCCCTCGGCCGCCGAGACGACGAACAGCGCCGCGTCCGCCGCGCGCAGACCGGCCCGCAACTCGCCGACGAAATCCGCGTATCCGGGGGTGTCGACCAGGTTGATCTTCATGCCGTCCCAGGCCATCGGCACCACCGACAGCTGCACAGATCGGCGCTGACGATGTTCGATGTCGTCGTAATCGGACAGGGAGGTCCCGTCCTCCACCCGCCCGGCGCGATTCACGGCCCCCGCGGTCAACGCCAGCGCGTCGACCAGTGTCGTCTTACCCGCCGCGCAATGACCGACCAGCACCACATTCCGAATGCGTTCGGGCCGGTCGACCGTCACCACTCTGCCGTTGCCCCCGGCAGATCCACTCGTCTTGTCCACCATGTGTCACGCTTCCTCGCCTCGACACCGCGGTACTTCGAGCTTCCCACCATCGGATGCCGAACGTGGACGATTCCGCGGAAGGCGGCGACCGGGGAGGGGGCCCCGCCCCGGTCGCGCCGCCGGATCAGGCCGAGATCACCCCGGCGAACCAGGTCCAGGACCGGCCCTTCGACGAACAGGTGAAACTGCCGTGGAAACCGGCCTCGCATTTCGCGCCCGCGTACTCGACGTAGGGCCCCCACTGTCCGTCGCCGGATTTCACGTCCGCGAGGGCGGGATTGCCGCCCGCGAGGGTGTACGGGGTGCCCGGGTCGGTGGAGGGGTGGGCGGGCAGCCACGGCTGGCTGATGACGATCTTGTTCATCTTCACCGTTGCGGGCAGGAAGCTGTACTGCACCGGGACCGGTCCGCCCAGGTCACAGCCGACGGTCCCGTCGTCGAAGATGGCGCAGTTGGCGCTGCCCGCGTTGAAGAAGACCGGGCCGGGGTCGGCCTGCGCGATACCGGTGGAGAATGTCGCCGCCGTCGCCGCGGCCAGTGCCACCGTGCCGAGAACCGCGCCGACCATATTCGCCATACGTTTCATTCGAACTCTCCTGACGTCTCGTGTGTCGCGGAAAGGAATCGTTCTGTATGTCGTCTGCTCCGAGGTGTTCGTTCCGGATGGGTGGTAAGCCTATCGGTCATTCGCGCGGCACGGTCAGAGCGTCAGCCCGGGATCGGTGAGATCGGGGATTCGCCGCAACCCCGCGCCGACCTCGAAGGCGAGGTCACGGTAGCCGAGGGCGAGTTCGGAGAGCCGGTGCCAGGCGTGGTGCAGTTCCGGTTCCGGATGACGATCGGTCAGCGCGCCGCGGGCGAGCACGCTGTATCGGGCGAGCCGATCGACCACGGCGCCAACCGATTCGGTGTGCAGGTGCGCCCCGCCGTGCGCGGAGGGCAGTTCGGCCGCGAGCCAGCGATCGATATGGCGGACCAGGCTCGTGCGACGGATCGCGATCTCCCCGCGTGGACCCGCGGCGGTTCGTAATTCGGTATGGGCGAGGGCCAGCTCGCCGGCCGCCCACAGCACCGGATGGGACGCGCCGCGCTTACCGGCGCAGGAATCGAGGAGCAACTCCTTCGAGGGGAACAGGTTCGACGGGGTCCCCGGTTGTCGACTCGCGCTCATCTCAGCGCCGCCTTCGCGTGACACCCGGCGTCTCTGTTCGCCACGGCGGATCGGCGAGGGCGTAATACACTGCCTCCCGCGTGGTCAATCCGATGAGTCGGGCGAATTCTGCTGCTTCGCAGACGAATTCGGCGAATTGCATGGCAGCGACGGCCTGTTCCAGCGACACCGTGCGGCCCGGTAGGTACGACACCACCCACCGGCCGTCCCCGACGGTTCTGGCATTGTGCCCGCTCCGATCGCTGATGACATGTACACGATTGACTACCTGCACCGACATGGTTCCCCGATCTCGCCGAATGCTCGGCGTGCCACCACTGCTCAGGTCCGCTGCTCAGCCCTCCCGCAGATCAGCCCCCGGGTCCACTGAATCAGAGTGTGAATCTACAGTACTGAAATTCACACGAGGTGACAATCGTGAATATCGGTATTCTCCCGCACGAGCGGGCCCCAGCGGCCGGACCGAGCTGAGGAGTACCGATGGCGCCGACCTCCCCGACCGTCGCGGGTTGGGAACTGGTGCTCCGAATACGTCAGCGCGTCAACGAACTCGGCCTCACGTCCCGCGAGATCCAGAAGACGCTCGGCATCGGACCCACCTACTGGTCGCAGACCACCAATTACAAAGGGGTCCTCGCCGAGAACAAACTCGACCAGCTCGCCGCCCTGCTCGAATTCCCCGCGGGCGAACGGCGCGAACTGGTCGAACTGCGCGGCCTGGCGAAGGAACGCGGCTGGTGGAACCGGTACTCGGCACTGTTCGACGAGGGCACGCTGCGCTACCTCGGGCTGGAGGCGGGCGCGACCCACGTCAAGAGTTACGAGAGTTCGGTCGTCCCCGCGCTTTTGCAGACCGAGGACTACATCCGCGCGCTGATGACCTCGACGGTGGCCGCGCGGCCCGCCGAGGCGGAGGAACTGGTCAGGGCCAGGCTGGAACGACAGCGGCGACTGCGCGGCGAGCATCCGGTGCTACTCACCGTGGTTCTGGGACAGGCGGCGCTGATGCAGCAGGTGGGCGGTGTCGACGTGCAGCGCGCGCAGTTGCGCGCGTTGGTCTCGGCGATCGAGGATCTCGCGGGCACGGTCGACATCCGTGTGATCCCGTTCGAGGTGGACACGGCCGCGGCGGTCAATGCGGCGACCTTCACCGTCCTCGAGTTCGCGAGTGAGCGGCTGCCGACCATCGGTCGACTGGAATCGGCGACTTGGTCGGAATTGATCGAGGAACCCAGGATCGTCGAGCAGTTGAAGTACCAGTATCTGCGCGCGCGGTCCTCGGCGCTGGAACTGGAGGATTCGGTGGCGTTGATCGAGGAGATCGAGCGGGGGATGACGGGGTAGTCGCGTCGCGCGCGATCCGTTCGGCGGGTGCCGGAACGGATCGCGCGCCGAGGCTCAGCTCTTCTCGCAGGCGATGCCGTCACCGTCGCGGTCGAGGTCGTATTCGTCGGGGCCGATGACCTGTACCCGTCCGGTGTAGGCGGGCCCGTTGCCGCTGCCGCCCTTGCAGTCGACGTCGCTCGCGTACGGAACACACGGGGTGTAGGAGGGGTGGCAGCCGGACTCGGGTGCGGCGGTGGCCGCGCCGGTCGCGGTGAGGGCGAAGCCCAGGGCAAGGGTGGAAGCGCCGAGGGCGGCAGTGAATCGCATAGTGCTCCATTCGAGATTTACAGCGGGGGACAGTGTGGCACAGCGGCGCGGGCATCGACCGGGCAACCGGGCCGCTGTCGAGCGAACGATCGACACGCGCCGCAGCTCACCGCGTGATCCGCGCGGAGCCCCGCGGCGGTGTCGGCACGGGAACGCGTCGGTGGGCAATCATCGGGATGCCCCCTGAACCTCGATTCCCGGCATCGGATCCCGTGCGGTGCTGTGTCAACTCTCACACTGCGCCACACCCGACTTTGTGATGCCAATGCCCTGCTCTTACAGTGCCTTTCGGGTTTTCCGCGCGTTCATGCGCCGGATACTGTCGACTGGTCGATTGTGCGAGCGTGATGGAGGGTGACCGCCGATGCTGGTCATCAACGAACGGGCGGCCCTGCCGCGATCCGAACAGCGAGTTCTCGACTGGATGCGGACCTGGACGGGTCAATACATCATTGTCGGCCTTGCGATCTCGGGATGTCATGTCCCCGAGAGACACCGCGAGGGCGATACCCAGGAAGCCGACCTCGTCGTCATCACGCCGCGCGCGGTGGTCGTGATCGAGGTCAAGGGCACGGTTCCCGACGCGACCTCGGGCGTGCTGTCGGTACAGGCCGACGGTCGCTGGCGGCTGTCGGGCTTCGAGGGCGACCCGATCCACGTGCGCGACAACGACACCAGCCCGTTCGACCAGGTGACGAACAATGTGTTCAACCTCAAGACGCTGGTGCGCGGACACCACCCCGACGCCTACGTGGACGGGTTGATCGTCGTCGTTCCGTCCTGGGAATCGACCATCACCCTCGAGGTCGAATCGCGGCAGCACGGCTGCGGTGTCGTCCTCGGATCCACACCGGGGGAGTTGCGGGCGTGGTTGCACCGCACCTCGAATCGCAAACTGCTGTGGACGGCGGAGGCGGTGCACGCGCTGTTGGTCGATATGAACATCGGCGATCAGCTCACGGTCGAAGACCTTCTGGCCGAGGGGTTTCCATCGGCGACCGGTCGACGCGTCCAGCGCTCGGCCGCGGTGAGTGGCGAATCGGTCGCGGGCCGGGAGGAATCGGTGACCGAGGTGTCGGGTGCCGCTGTCGCGCAGGCATATCCGGATCACCTGTCCGGACAGTTCGCTCGCCGCACTGCCGCGCAGGACGCCGAGGTCGGTGCCACACCGGTGACCACGGCCCCGGCGGATTCGCCGATGGTCGAATACGCGTCCGCGGCGGTCGACGTCGCACGGATGCCGGAATCACCCGCACACCGGCTCGCGAGCTCCGCGTCGACCGTGGATACCGCGCTCGCGACACCGTCGGCCGTCCAGCAGCGGGATTCCTCGCAGGCGGCGATGTCGGAGCAGTTGGTCGTCGTCACGGACCGGGCCGACGAATCCGGTGTCCGAGCGCCGATCGAGGGGGTACTGAATTACGTCGCTCCATTGGCGTACGCGGTATCGGGCCGTACCGACTCGCCGCCACCGGGGTCTCCCGCGCCGTACGAAGCAGACGAATCCGGCGTGGCCGATCATCCGCCCACCGGGACAGAACACGGGCCGAGTGGGTCCGACCCGGATACCGCACCACCTGTTCGTCCCGGCGCCTCGCCGTATCCGGACGGCTTGGAGGACATTCCCACGGATCTCGAACCACGGCGTCTGCCGGAATCGGGCGGTCAGCGTCCGCCCCATTCGCTGTCGCCTCGGGCCGACCATCAATTGCCGTGGATAGCGCCGGATCCCGACACGGACTCGTCGCCGGTTCCACGAGTGCCATCCACCTATGTGCGTCCGCCCTGGATTCCGCCCGATGACGACGCCTTGGCGTCCCCGCCCCCGGTGGACGTCCAGCGAGGTCACCCGGAGCCGGATTCCGACGATGTACGTGCGCTCGTCCTCGACAAGAGCCCGACGCCGCCCGCACCCATCGAGCCCGCCCGGTCGACCGGAACGTCGGGGGAATTCCGCGAGAGCGCACCCGAGGCCGAGGTCGATCCGTCCCCGACCGCTCACCCGGCGTCGGAGTTCACCGACCGATGGACGTCGTGGATCGACGACGTCCGCCCCGCGCCCCTGCCGCGCAGGACCGTCCCGGTCCGGCCGGAGCCGAACGAGCCCCTGCCCGCGTACGGGAATGTCGCCCGGCCGAGCGGAGCTCCACCGTTCGCGTACCGGGCTGTCGACCCGCCGACCCCGGTGCGCACGGTCGCGGAACCGTCCACCCGCGGGCCGCACGTGGATGCCTCATTGCCTGTCCGCGCGTCCCGTCCGGTGCTCGCGGATGTGTCCGCACCCGTCGACGAGCCGCGGTTCCTGCGCAGGAATGTGACCGTCGTCGAACCCGAAAATCGTTCCACGAACCCACTTCACGCCGCGGTGACCACGATCCGCGACCACGTCCCCACCCGTATGCCGAGCCTGAAACTGGGCGACCGTTTCCCGCAGCAACTCGCCGCGCTCGCCGTCATCGCGTTGAGCGTCGGCGCGATCTGGGTCATCGTCTCCACGGGAGCCGCCGAAGAGGGGGCTTCGGTGACCCCACCGGCCCAGCAGAACCAGAACGCCGAAGTCGTCGGTCCGCCCGGCGCGGAGACGCCGGGCCGGTCACCGATATCGCTGCCCGCGGTGTGCTTTCCGCTCCCGACGAGCTGCTGACCGCATTCGGGCACACCTCCGGGACACGCTCGCCGGTATCGGCGAGCTCTTCCAACTGCGGCACCCGGCACCTGCACAAACGTACTTAGGGTTTGCTAACCTAAACACATGGCCAAGCGCGTGAAGTACGTCAAGCCGGAGGCGCGGCGGATCCGGTCCGCCGAGACCCTGACGTCGAAGCGAATCAGCACCAATTTCGTACGGGTGACCGTCGGAGGTCCCGACCTGCACGATTTCACCGCCATGGGCTACGACCAGTGGTTTCGCCTGTTCCTCCGCAGGGAGCAGCAGAGCGAACTACGACTGCCGACCGTCGCGAACAACCTCTGGTATGCCCAATACCTGATGATGAGCAAGGACTCCCGTCCCTTGGTGCGCAACTACACGGTGCGCGATTTCCGTCCGGCGGGTTCCGGAGAATACGGCGACCATCCCGAGATCGATATCGACTTCGTCTCCCACGGCGACGACAGCCCCGCCTCGGCCTGGGCGAACAATGTGAGCACCGGGACGCCGGTCGGCCTGTTCGACGAGGGCCTCATGTACCAGCCGCCCGAGCACACGAACTGGTCACTGCTCGTGGGTGACGAGAGCGCGCTGCCCGCCCTCGCGGGTGTGCTGCGCTCGGCGCCGCGCGACCTGCGTGGCGCGGCCTACATCGAGATCCCCACCGCCGACGACGTTCAAGAACTCGACGCGCCCGAGGGCGTGCAGGTGCACTGGCTGACGCGAAAGAATCCGGACGACGCGGTCGGCAAACTCGCCCTGGACACCGTCCGCGAATCCGACCTACCGACCTCCGGCGTCTACGGCTTCGTCGCGGGCGAACAGAGTCTGGCCACCGGCGCGCGCAGGCATTTGGCCAACGACCGCGGAGTCCCCAAGGGCGACATCACCTTCACCGGCTACTGGCGTTTCGGCAAGGCCGCACCGAGCTGATCCGCGGAAGAAGCCCGACCGTTTCACGGATTGGGCTCCGCGGTTCTCGGCAGGCTCGATCTGCCGGGCGGGGCTCAGA
>NZ_JAFMPL010000325.1:0-381 GCF_019038455.1 Nocardia noduli | reverse complement strand
CTTCGATGCCTTCGCGCCGCAGCGCCGCCAGCCACAGCAGTGTCGCCAGCGATCCCGTGATGGAGAGATTCGGCCCGAGGTCGATGCCGATCAGCGCCGCGGCGCGCACGGGCTCCGCCACCTGCGCGGACTGCAGTGCCGCCCCCGCGAGCAGGCCTGCGGGCAGGTTGTTGACCAGGTTGGTGGCCACGCCCAGCAAAGCGCCCACGGCCGGGCCCGCCGCCAGCGGCGCGGCGGCAGCCCCCTGCGCCAGCAAATGCGCCAGGCGGCCCACCACGCCCGTCACCTCCAGCGCCTGCACGAACACGAACAGCCCGGCCACCAGCGGCAACACGCCCCAGGAGACCGACCGCAGCACCGGCACGACGGCATGGCCGCAGC
>NZ_JAFMPL010000324.1:0-382 GCF_019038455.1 Nocardia noduli | reverse complement strand
CTGCTGCAGGGCCTGCAGTGCGCCTTTGCCCTCCGGCGGCAGGGCCTGGCGCGCGAGGTAGCCCGCGCCCTGCCCGCGCAGCAGGCCGAGCTTCTCGCCGAGCATGGGAGCGTTCACGGCGGCGGCCTGGATCAGGTCCTGTGTGGCGGTGTCCGGATCGGTCTGGAGTCCATAGTGGTGCAGCAGCTCTTCGCCGATCTGCATCAGCACCGCCACGAGCTGCGTATGCTGCGCGAGGCTCTGCGGCGGCTGCAGCGCGCGCGTGCCCACGGCCTGCTCCAGCGCGCGCCAGGTCTGCTCGGCCTGCGCCCAGGCGCGCACCTGGGTCTCCGGCACGCCGGCTTCCGCGAACGCCTTGCCCGCCTCCGCGAATGCCTGGTTG
>NZ_JAFMPL010000323.1:0-382 GCF_019038455.1 Nocardia noduli | reverse complement strand
GCCTACAACCGCACCGACGGCACGCCGCTCCGCGCGGCCCTCGAAGCCGCCGGGCTCGCCGGATTGCCGCGGCTGCGGATCGACCCGGCCCGCTACCGGGGCTTCCTGGAATTGCATATCGAGCAGGGGACGCAACTCGAATCCGCCGGCCTGCATCTCGGCGTGGTCAGCGGCATCGTGGCGATCTGGCAATTCCGGATCGTGTTCGACGGCAACCAGGACCATGCCGGCGGCACCACCATGGCCGAGCGCCGGGATGCGGGGCTCTCGGCGGTGCGCCTGCTCGCGGCGATCGACCGTGAATTCCCAAACGTCTGCGGCCCGCGCAGCACCTGGACCACGGGGCGGATCACCCTGGATCCCGGCGGCTACAGCATCATCC
>NZ_JAFMPL010000322.1:0-386 GCF_019038455.1 Nocardia noduli | reverse complement strand
GGGCAGTTTTGCCGTCAGCAGTTTCTTTCCGCTGATGTCGACCCGGCTGTTTGTCGAAATCCTGCGCGAACGCGATGTTCAGGCACAGTGGTTTGATGTACGTAAAGTGATGCGTACCAACGACCGATTTGGTCGTGCAGAGCCAGATGTAGCCGCGCTGGCGGAACTGGCCGCGCTGCAGCTGCTCCCACGCCTCAATGAAGGCTTAGTGATCACCCAGGGATTTATCGGTAGCGAAAATAAAGGTCGTACAACGACGCTTGGCCGTGGAGGCAGCGATTATACGGCAGCCTTGCTGGCGGAGGCTTTACACGCATCTCGTGTTGATATCTGGACCGACGTCCCGGGCATCTACACCACCGATCCACGCGTGGTTTCCGCAGCAA
>NZ_JAFMPL010000321.1:0-387 GCF_019038455.1 Nocardia noduli | reverse complement strand
GTGGTCAGGCAGGTGACGATGCTCTTGTGCGCGTCCGCGACTTCCATGCCGGTCGGCTCGCCGACGATCACCGCGCCCGGTCGCGGCAGGTCGACGCCGAACCGGGTGATCGCGTCCATCGAGCCGAGGCAGGTGGTCTCTTCGTCGTAAGAGAGCAGGATGTGGATGGGCCGCGTAAGGTTGGTTGCCAGCATGTCGGGCACCAGAGCCAGCGCCAGGGCGTCGAAGGCCTTCATGTCGACCGCGCCGCGTCCGTAGGCCCGCCCGTCGGCGACGCGCAGGGTGAACGGGTCGCTGGTCCAGGCCTGACCCGCCACTGGGACCACGTCGGTATGGCCGGAGAGCACGACGCCACCATCGGCCATCGGGCCGATGGTGGCGTACAGG
>NZ_JAFMPL010000320.1:0-387 GCF_019038455.1 Nocardia noduli | reverse complement strand
ATCTTCGGCTGGGGTCCGTTCCCCAGGCTCGGCGTCGTGGGTGGGGGCGTGGCTGTCGCGGCCTACTACGCCGCCGGCACCGCCGTCTTCGCCGCCTCCATCTGGTCTGGCCGTGGCGTCCTGCACCCGAGCCGGCGCCTCCCGAGACTCACCTGGGCGCCGTCCCGCGAGATCCTGCGCGTCGGCCTGCTCTCCGGCATCGCCAGTGTGACGTCGAACGTCACGGTCATCGCCGCGACGGGCTTCGTGGGAACGGCGGGGCCGGCCGCGGTGGCTGGATATGGAACCGGCGCCCGGCTGGAATACCTGCTGGTCCCCCTCGTGTTCGGGCTCGGTTCTCCCATTGCCGCCATCGTCGGGACCGCTCTCGGTGCCGGACTGCATGCC
>NZ_JAFMPL010000319.1:0-387 GCF_019038455.1 Nocardia noduli | reverse complement strand
GCGTATTGCCGACTAAATTCCCCTGCGCATCTTTAGTCGAAATGCGGATCGACACCTCATCCCCCTTCTTCGCTTTGACGGCGCTAAGTGTGCTGTCAATGCTGACAAACTGCCCGGGGTCTGAGGCTTCCAGCGTAATCTGGCTGGCAGTCATCAACGGCGTTGTACGGCAGGTTTGTAACGCCAGCACGGTGGATACGATTTGCGAAACTGCGCCAGAATTTAGTTGCACCACATTGTAGTAACGGCTCCCTGTTTGTGTATTACTCGGGGTATTGGTGAGATAACTCATATTTACCGGCCATCCCTGTACCGTATTCATCGCATTACCTCTATTGGCGTCATACAAAGACTTCAGACCATCCAGCGTTGGCATATAATCTGTAC
>NZ_JAFMPL010000318.1:0-388 GCF_019038455.1 Nocardia noduli | reverse complement strand
CCGCAGATGCCTGCTCGGCACGCTCCCGGCGCCGGGGCTACATCCCGGCCACCATCACGCCGGAGCGAGCCCGGGCCGGCCGCACGATCTGCAATTTCCACGACGGCCGCCGCGTCGGCAACGCCTGGGTGGTCGCCGCCGAATGCAGCGACCGCGGCCGGCACTGGTCCTCGCAGGTGCGGCTCGTGGTCGACGGCGACCGCCTCACCTGGTCGAGCGGGCGCGGCACAGCGGCCTACGTGCGCTGCGGGCGGCGCGGGGGGTGACGAGCGGCAGGATGCGAACATCCTGGACCGGCGATCGTCGGTCCGCGCTCAAGCATTGCCTCGACGCCGGGACATGCTCCCTGTCGTCCCGGGGGCGCGGAGCCGAACCCGGGATCCATAAC
>NZ_JAFMPL010000317.1:0-390 GCF_019038455.1 Nocardia noduli | reverse complement strand
GCGTCGGGCTGAGTCGTCGTTTGATGGGCGCTCGGGGGGTGGCAGGTGCTTCGCGGATGTGGTTGCTGACCTGGATGCCGTCGCGTTGCGGGACTGAGATTTGTTCTCGATTGTGGTCGCCGGCGTCCTGACCGTCGATCCGGGAGTTCAGGCACACGCCGCTGTGGGGCGAGTCCGACTATCTGCTGGCAGGCGCCACGAAATACGGATGCCGCATCGCCGGGGGACCGAAGATTCCCGGTCGGTGCTCGATGAATTCCGCAGGATCACCAGGCCGGGCGGCACCGTGGCAGTGGTGGTCAACCGGTCTCCGCGTCCTGAGCGAGAGAGCGAGTTCGTCGGTTGGGGGATGGTCTTCGTGGGGCGGCATCTCGCCGCAGAGGTCGACCG
>NZ_JAFMPL010000031.1:0-71374 GCF_019038455.1 Nocardia noduli | reverse complement strand
CGACACAGCCGAGCACCCCGGACGACGATGTGACGACGCCGGGCACCGGCGGTAGCGGTGCGGGGACGGGCACCGGCGGTGCGGGCACCACCCAGCCGAGCGCGCCGACCCACACCCGTCCCTCGGCCGAGGTGCCGAGTGCCGAGGTGCCGAGCGTGTCGCTCCCGACCCAGACGCAGCCGTCGAGTCCGCACAATATTCCGACGCAGGCACCGCTGCCGACGGCGGATATCGATGTGCCGAGCGTCGATGTGCCGACGGTGCAGATCCCGACGCCCGATCTGCCGACCCCGGCTCCTGCCACCCCGGTCAAACCACTGCCCGTCGCTCCCAACGGACGGCCCGTCAGTGATCAGCTGGATTCTTCGCACGGATACACTGCCACACAGTTCGTGCCGGAAGCGGACCACTCGGCGGTTTTCGCCGCAAGTGGCCTGTCGACCGGTCTGCTACCGGAAACCGGACTGTACGGCGATACGGACGCGGTCCACGGCACGTTGGACCATCACCTGTTGTTCTAGCGGGACAGCGGTGCGAACGTCGGGACACGCCAACAGGTGCCGTCTCACCGAGATCGTCGATCAGGGTTAGGAGGAGGCTTGTCTGCCGCAGCCGGGCTGGAGTCCGCGACGGTGAAACACCCGGACGCGATGGCGCCACTCATCCGGATCCTGGACGAACTGCGGGAGATGACCCGGGCGGCGGGTCGCGACGATCTCACCGGCCGCCTGGCCATGGTCAGAGCGCGCGTCGGTGATCCACGGGTGCGCCTCGTGGTCGTCGGCGAACCGAAGAACGGGATGAGCACCCTGGTCAACGGCTTGGTCGGGGCGCAGGTCAGCGCCACCGACAGTGCGCTGAGCGTGCCGGTGATCGCCGAATACGGATCGAGATCGACCGCGACGCTGGTGCGATCGATCGGCGGCGGGCGCACCGAACGGGTGCCGGTCGATCCGCTCGACCCCGAGCCCGCGTTGCGCGCCGAGGGCGTGATCCGGGCCGAATTCACCGAGCCGAGCCCGCTGCTGGCCGACGGCGTCGTGGTGATGGACGCACCCGGCGCCCCCGTCGACGAGCACATCACCTGGTCGATGATCGCCGCCGCGGACGCGGTGCTGTACGTGGTCGACGCGGGCCGCGAACTCGGCGCCGAACAACTCGGGTATCTGGAACGGGTGCGGCAGCTGTGCCCGACCGTCATCTGCGTGTTGAACAAGATCGACATGTACCCGCACTGGGCCCATATCCAGCAGCGCGACCGGGAACTGCTCGACGGGGCGGGCCTGAGTTTCGCGGTCGCGCCGGTCTCCGCGCTGCTGCACCGGCAGGCGACCTCGTCCGGCAACTACCAAGGGGCCGGGAACTACCAGCGCGATATCGAATCGGGGATGCCGCAGCTGATCGATCACCTGCGCGACTACGTGGTGGCGCGCGCCGATACGGTCGCGCTGGAATCGGCCGTCCGCGATATCCGGCTGGTGAGCGATCACCTTGCCATGACGCTGCACAGCGAGGCCGAGGCGCTGCGTGATCCGCGTCGCAAGGCACAGATCACCGAACAACTCGGCGCGGCCCGCGATCAGGCCGAGCAGCTGCGTCAGCGGACCGCCAACTGGCAGGTCACCCTGGTCGACGGCAGCACCGAGCTGATGGCCGATATCGAACACGATCTACGCCACCGGCTACGAAGCCTGGTGCGCGACGCCGAAGCCGAGATCGTGCAGACCGATCCGGCCCGCGGCTGGAAGGAATTCGCCACCGATCTCGACGCGCGGATCTGCGAGGCGGTCGAAGAGAATTTCGTGATGGCGCACTACCGCTCGGTGGAACTGTGCGAGCAGGTCGCCTCGAAGTTCCCGGCCGACAACAGGACTCCGGCGCTGGCCGATCTGCGCCTGGAGAATCCGGGGGAGGTACTCGGCTCGGTCGCACCGCTCGAACCGCTCGAGAGCGCGAAAGCCGGTGTGACGCAGCAGTTCCTGTCCGGTCTGCGCGGCTCCTACGGCGGTATTCTGATGGTCGGTCTCGCCACCAGCCTGCTCGGTATGTCGCTGGTGAACTGGTATTCGGCGGGCGCGGGTGTGCTGCTCGGCGTGAACGCGCTGTGGGACGACCGCAAGAACCGTATCCAGCGTCGTCGGGCCGAGGCCAAGGTCGCGGTCGCGCGTCTGATGGACGACGTGATCTTCCAGGTGAGCAAGGAATCGCGTAATCGTCTGCGCGCCATGCAACGTTCGCTGCGCGACCATTTCACCGATATCGCGACCGAGACCATGCGCACCGCCGACGACGCCCTGCGCGCGGCGGAGGAGGCGTCGGGCAGATACGGCGACCGTCGCGAGGACCGCATCGCCGAACTCGACGGCAAGATGGGCGAATTGCGCGGTGTCCGGGATCGCGCCGACCGGCTGATCGGCGTGTGAGCCGCGTCAGCGCGGGTGGTTCGCCGGTGTGTGGGCGGGCTGGAAATTGCCCGCGGGGTGCGACTCCTCGGCCCTGATGACGTGGGTGACGGCATTGATCAGCGCGAGATGGGTGAACGCCTGCGGGAAATTGCCGAGGTGACGTCCACTGCGCGAATCGATCTCCTCGGCGTAGAGCCGCAGCGGGCTGGCGAAGCCGAGCAGCCGCTCGCACAGATGCCTGGCCCTTCGCACCTCGCCGATCTCCACCAGCGCCGACACCAGCCAGAACGAGCAGATGGTGAAGGTGCCCTCGGATCCGGTCAACCCGTCGTCGGTGGTCTCGGTGCGATAGCGCAGGACGAGTCCGCGTTCGGTGAGCCGGTCGGCGATGGACAGCACGGTGGCGCGCACCCGGTGATCGTCGGGCGGGAGGAATCGCAGCAGTACCACCAGCAGCAGCGAGGCGTCGAGGGTGTCGCCGCCGTAGACCTGGGTGAAGACGCCCTCGGAATTGACGCCGTTGGCGAGGATGTCGTCCTTGATCTCCTCGGCGATCCCGTACCACTCGGTGGCGCGCTCGATCTGGCCGTGCATCTCCGCCAGTTTCGCGCCGCGATCCAGTGCGACCCAGCACATCACCTTCGAGGAGGTGAAATGCTGCGGTTCGCCGCGCACCTCCCAGATACCCCGATCGGGTTCGCGCCAGCGCGAGATGGTCGCGTGCACCTGGCGTTCCAGTAGCGGCCAGAGGTTCTCCGGCACCTGACCCCGGGATTTCACGTGCAGGTACACCGCGTCGAGCATGGTGCCCCAGATATCGTGCTGGTTCTGGTTGTAGGCGCCGTTGCCGATCCGGACCGGGCGCGCGCCGTCGTATCCGCGCATATGGGGCAGTTCGACCTCGGTGAGATCGCGCTCGCCGCCGATGCCGTACAGCACCTGTAGCGGTACCGCGTCGCCGTTGTCGCCGGTGGTCGCGTCGTTGAGGAAGGCGAAGAAATCGTCGGCCTCACGATCGAGACCGAGGGTGTACAGGCCCCACAGCGCGAAACTGGAATCGCGCACCCAGGTGTAGCGGTAGTCCCAGTTGCGTTGACCACCGGGGGTTTCCGGTAGCGACGTGGTCGCCGCCGCCATCAGCGCGCCGGTCGGCCGGTAGGTCAGGCCCTTGAGGGTCAGCGCGCTGCGCTGTAGATAGTTGCGCCATGGGTGGTCGGGGAAATTGCCGAGGGTGATCCACTGCCGCCAGCATTCGGTGGTGGCCCACATCTTCTCGGCCGCGTCCGCGAAGGTTTTCGGCGCGGGCAGTTCCGACCAGGTCAGCGCCACGAAGACCTGATCGCCCTCCTTCATGCGGGTGCGCGCGCGGGCTTCGCAACCTTCCACGCCCAGACGCAGATCGGTGGTGAGCACCAGCGTCGGACCGGCGCTGGGGTCATCGCCCCTGACCGCGGTGGCCTCCTCGTAGACCTTGCCGGTGTACTCCCAGCGCGTGGGCGCGCGGTGGTAGTCGAAGGCGGGCTCGCAGCTCACTTCCAGTTCCACCGTGCCGTTGACGCATTTGACGGTGCGCAGCAGCATGTGTTCGGCGTCCCAGTCCATCGGGGTGCGACGGTGGGTCTTGCTGCGCTGGTCGTTGTTGTGCCAGGTGCCGAGCACCAGCGCGTCGCGCACGATCAGCCAGCCGGTCGCCGTCTGCCACGTGGTCTCCATGATCATCCCGCCGGGCAGGTAGCGCCTGGCGGCCGGGACATTGGTGCCGTACGGGCCGACCCGGAAATGTCCCGCGCTGCGATCGAGGATCGCGCCGAAGATGCTGGGGGAGTCCGGGCGGGGCACACACATCCACTCGACCGCCCCGTTGCTCGCGATCAGACAGGTCGTCTCGCAATCGGACAGGAACGCGTAGTCGTCGATCGGAGGGAAGGCGCCGTGGTGGGCCCCGGTCAGCGCACTCGGCACGGGCAGGTCGTCGGGCTCATCGATTGTCAGATCATCGGTTGACGCCATACCCCATCTTGAGTCGCCTGGGGCTCGCCGTCCACCGCGCGCGCCGAACTCCGCCGTTAGCGGCCCGATCCGGTCGCGTGTCCTGATCCTCAGGTTCGCCGACTAGGCTGGTGGAGTGCATCGCATCGCAGGTTGGTGGGACGGCTTCGAGCTCTGGATCGCGGGGTTGCCGTTCCTGCCGCAGTTCCTGGTGGTTCTGGTCGGCATCGTCCCGATCAGCTTCGCCATCGCTTTCGCGCTGGACCGCGCCCTGCGCACGGTCTCGCGTCTGATCGGCCGCGACCGGGTCGAGGCCCAAGCCATCGCCGCCGCCGAACGGGCCATGCTGGCCCCCGCCGCCGTCGAGATCCGTGATCCCGCGCGGAGCGGGGCCCGTTGATGCCGCGCTCGCGCGTTCAGTTGGCGCTGGTCGGCCTGCTCGTGCTGGTCGTCCTGGCCTGGTTGCTCACTCGCTGATGCCGCCGCGCCAGTCGTTGAGACGTTTCCCGATCTTGGTCACCGTGTCGCCGACTTCCTGACCGACGCTGTCGACCACCGAGCCGACATCGCGACCGAGGTTGCGCACCGTCCGCACCAGCGCGTCCTCGGACTGGTCGAAATTCTGTTTGTAGGCGCGGGCGGCGGCCTTGACCTCGTCGCTGATCCTGACGTTCCTGTCCTGGTCGCGGCGCGGATAGTCGCCGCCGACGATGCGGTCGTATGCACCGGACTGGATCCAGCGGCGCAGTTCGGCGGCGCGCAGCACCGAGAACGGATGCGACTGCAACTCCAGGTTCAGCAGTTTGAGCACTCCGTCGCGCAGGTCGCCGGAGCGGTCGTAATCGTCGGCCTGGGCCAGGAAAGCCCCGTGGTTCATCTCCTCGACCCAGGTGCCGCCCGCCGTCTTCATGTGCACCCGCACGGAGGCTTCGACGTCCTGCCCGCACAGCAGGCCTGCCCGGTCACCGGACAGCTCCGATTTGCGACTCCATTCCATCAGCGCCGCGACGATCGCGCGTAAGGCCCAGCCGCCCACCGGCATCCAGCCGATCGAGGCCGAGATCCGCAGCAGATGCATGAGCATGGTCCGGTACACCGCGTGCCCCGACAGCGCGTGCCCGAGTTCGTGGCCGATCACGAAACGCAGTTCCTCGGTGTCCATCAGGTCGATCAGCCCGGTGGTGAGCACGATGAACGGCGCGTCCATCCCGATGGTGAAGGCGTTCACCTCGGGACTCTGCAAGACGAACATCTCCGGTGTGGTTTGCGCGTCGAGAATGCCGACGCAGTCCTCGCGCAACTGGTGCAGTGACCGGAACTGCCGCTCGTCGACCCGGACGGCGGTGGCGAGATACATCAATCGGTGCTGACGTTCCCGCAACAGCCCCGACAGTGTGCGCAGGACCGAGTCGAAACCGGTGAGCGAGCGCAGCGTCACCAACGCGGTCCGGTCGGCGGGGTGCTCCCACGCCCGAGTGCTGATTCCCGGCATGCGTGTCCTGATCCGGTCCGGGCTGGTGATCATGGGATCGAATTCCCCCTCTGTCCCTGGTTTCTCGTCGGCTCCCAGTCTGCCTGGTGAGGCCGACGACCTCCACCCGTCGACGGACCCCGCCGGAGATTCTGGCGGCGTGTTTGTTTCACCGGCTCGGCCGCGCGGTATCTCGAAACTGTGAGGGGTTACAGGCTTTTGGCAGTACTGGTAGGTGTTCTCGTCGCCGGACTTCCGGTTTCCGCAGGTCCAGGGCGCGCGGCGCCGGCGCAATCGAGGGTCGTCGGCGAGGAATCGCTCGGCGGTTCGGCCTCGCGGATCGATGTGTATTCGCCGTCGATGGATCGGGTGGTGAGCAACAGGGTTCTCCGCGCCGTGGACGGTCCGGCGCCGACGCTGTATCTGCTCACCGGAATCGGTGGCGGGCTGGACGGGATCTCGTGGTGGGACGACACCGATGTCCGAGAGTTCTTCGCCGACAAGCACGTCAACGTGGTGATGCCGATCGGTGGCGCCTACAGTCTCTACACCGATTGGCTCGCCGACGATCCCGCGATCGGCCGCCATCGCTGGCAGACCTATCTGACCGAGGAACTGCCCGCCGTACTCGATCCCGAACTGGGCAGCACCGGCCGCAACGCGGTGGCCGGTGTGTCGATGAGCGCGGGTTCGGCGATCGATCTCGCCATCCAGGCGCCCGACAGGTATCGCGCGGTGGCCGCCTACAGCGGCTGTCCCTGGGCTTCCGACGCCGCCGGGGTCGCGCTGGTGAGCGCGCTGGTGCTGCGCGGCGGCGCCTCACCGGCGAATATGTGGGGCGCGCCCGGCGGGCCGGTGTGGCGTGCCCACGACGCGTACGTCAACGCGGGCGCGCTCGCGGGCAAGGCCGTATATCTGTCCTCGGCGTCCGGGACACCGGGCCCCATCGATCGGGGCGGGGCGTCGTTCCCTCCGGTCGAGGCGATCGCCGACGCCTGCACCGGCGCGTTCGCGGGCAGACTTGCCGATGTGGGTGTGGCCGCCGTGCATGTCGACCGACCCGAGGGCGCGCACACCTGGGGACAGTTCGAGACCGACCTCCACGATTCGTGGCCGCATCTGGCCCGGGCGCTCGGCGTGTGATGGCCTGCGGCCCTCAGAGTTCCACCCTGGTCAGCACGGTGACCGGTGGTGTCAGCAGCACTTCCCACAGTGTGCGCCCGAAGAATTCGGCTTCGCGCCCGGATCGCGGATGCGGCTGCTGCGACCAGTACAGGTCGGCCCATCGCAGGCAGTTCTGCATCGGACCCGCCCGCATCAGCGACATATCGGCGCGGAAACCTTCGACGTCGGTTTCGACCAGCCACAACCCGGCGTCGTATCCGCCGTATCGGGTGACGAATTCGGTGACGTCTTCGCGGGTTTCGAAGGCGAAGATCGATTGGAACCGGGACGGCGCGTTCGGATACCGGTTCAGGCGAACCCAGTCCCACAGCAGTTCCAGGCCGGTGTCGCGGTCGGCCACCACGTGGGTGATTCCGGTCCGGTCGACGACGTCGACGCGGAAGTGCCCGGTGAGGTAGCGCCTGCCGTGCGGGGAGACACCCGTGGGGAAGGCCGACCGCGTCGCCGGGTGGTCGCCGAGTCCGAGCACGGCTCCCCGTGTGAGGGGTCTGCCCCTGTTGAGGTGGAAGTAGGTCGGCATACCCTCACCGCTCTCCCGAGATCCTCGGTCAACGGTACCGCCGATACTAAACGCGCACAGTAGTTCTGGCGAGGATTCGCACCGAGCACGGCGGCCGGGGTGGATGCGGGTTCGGCCGCGGTGGACGGCGCCCGCCTCGGTCTCACGGCGCGGAGGCGCCGTGAGCCTCGCGCAGGAAGGGCAGGAGCAGGTCGGCGACGGCGGCCGGATCGTCGGCGAAGGGCCAGTGCCCGAGACCCGGCATGACCTCGATCCGGCTGTTCGGCCAGATCTGGGACTGGAGGTGGGCGTGGCGGGCGGGTAGCCACGGGTCGGCGCCGCCCCACAGCACCAGTGTCGGGACGGCGGTGGGCAGTGTGGCCAGGGATCGCGTGAGCATGGCCGCGGGATCGCGCGCGGCCCGGTAGAGGGCGAGCACGGTCGCGCGGGTGTGCGCGTCGTAGTTGTCGTACATCCGGTCGATGAACTCGACGGGCAGTCGGGGGTTCGCGCGGCGTAGCAGCAGGCGCATACCCGCACGGTTGCTGACCTTCTGGACGAGTTCGCCCAGAACCGGGGTCTGCCAGACGCGCGCGTACATGTGCCACCGGTAGTCCGGCATCGCGCCCGCGTTCATCAGTGTCAGCGAGGCGAGTCGGTCGGGATGGGCCGCGGCCCACGCCAATCCCCACGGCACCCCGAAATCGTGGGTGACCAGGTGTGCCCGGATGATCCCGAGACCGTCGGTGACCTTCTCGAGGTAGGTCAGGTAGTCGCCTTCGACGCGATGGTCGAATCCGGGAAAGGTGCGCGCGCCGCCGAAGCCGGGCATGTCGAAGGCCACGGCTCGGGCGAAATCCCCGGTGTGCGCGACGAATTCGGTCCAATCCGCGGCACTGCCCGGTGAGCCGTGCAGGAAGACCACCGCCTCCGCCGCGTCCGGGTCACCGGCTTGCAGCAGGTTCGCGATGACGCCGTGTCCGAATACCTGCCCCGTGTCGATCCTGCCCACCCTCGCCCGCCTTCGTCCAGGTCACGTCGCCGTGCTTCCGATCGGCGACCGCACGTGACCGAGCGTATCGACGCGAGGGGCCGCCGACATCGTGCCGCGAGAGGGTTCGTTCTCCACCCCCGGTAGGAGTCGCGGCCTGTCACGGCGCGGAGGGCCACCGCGCCACGGCGGATGTTCAGCTAACTTTCGGCATATCGCCGAGTAAACTCACCGCTTCACCCAGGGAATACTCGAGTCGAGGCGGTTTCGCATGGTCGACACGGAGGTGATCGTCGTCGGCGCCGGTCCGGTCGGACTGACCGCGGCCGTCGAACTGGCCCGGCGCGGCGTGCGCTGCCGGGTGATCGACGCGTTGTCGGAGCCGCCGCTGTACGCGAAGGCGGTGGGAATCCAGCCGCGCACCGTCGAGGTGTTCGAAGGACTCGGCGTGCTGCGCGAGGTGCTCGACGCCGCCGAGCAGATGCGAGGACAGATCGTCTACGTCGACGGCGCGGAGGTGGCGCGTCTGGAACTGACACTGCCGCCGGGAATTCCGTACCGGTTCGTCGGGCTCCCGCAGTATCTGACCGAGCGGATTCTGTGCGATCGACTGGCGACGACGGGCGTCACCGTCGAAGCTGGTCCTCGGTGTTCCGCATCAGTCATCGGATGGTCGACACCTACGGTCGTGGCAGGGTTTTCGTCGCGGGCGACGCGGCCCACATCCATCCGCCCACCGGCGCGCAGGGGATGAACACCGGAATCCAGGACGCGCACGGGCTGGCGTGGAAACTCGTGGCGGCGGTCGCCGGTGTCGACGCCCCCGGGTTGACCCGCGCGGTCGCGGCTTTCGCCGTCGATCTGTTCTCGTTGCTCGCCGGTCCCGACCACACGCTGCTGCTCTACGCGGGTGAGGATGTCGACCTCGACGGTCTCGGTGCGTTGGAGCGGTTGGCCGCCGCCGCGCGTGTGGCCGCGCACGGACGGCTCGACAGCTATCTCGTCGCGGCGCCCGGCGCGGCGGTCGAGACGACGCGGTTGCCGGTGATCCGGGACAGCGGAACGGATTTCGCTCGGGTCTACGCCGCGGTGAGCGGTGCCGCGTACGTGGTCCGGCCGGACGGCTACCTCGGATACGTGCACCGAACCCCCGACCTGGATGACGTGACGAGTTATCTGAAGACGACGTTTCGCTGAATTCTTCCCGGGTACTCGTAATCCCTCCGGATTCGACCGCGAGGATTCCGCGCAGCGTTTAGGGTGCGTTCTATCGTGACGTCGAAACCTGTCGGCGGAACGCACCGCGAGAGGGGACGTGTGGTGCCGATAATTCGGTCACGCGCCGCGACCATCTGTTGTGCGGCCGTCTTCCTGGCCGGATTCGCGACATCGGCCTGCGGTGACGCGGACGCGGGCTCGCAGTCCAGGCCCGCCGCCGGTTCGTCGAGCACCATGGCACTGCCCTCGTCCCAGGCGATTTCCGCCGAACTGGCCGCGGCGGGCGTCAACGAGACGGTCACCCAACTGCTGTACATGGCCGCGATCCGGACCGATTACGCCGCGGCGGGCGGTACCGCCCTCTCGCGCCAGGCGATCGAGGCCCTGGCGTACACGAAACTGATGGATTGCCGGGCCGTCACCACGGGGGCGCAGACCTGGGAAACGATTCTGACGCGCGAGATCGCGGCGGGTGTGACGGTGGAGAACGCGACGGAGTTGAATACTTTCCTCCGCACCCAGTTCTGCCCGCAGGTGCGCTGAGCCCTCGCGCACGGCATCGATTCGCGGCGGAATATCTCACCTCCGGCGTCGATTCAGGGAGCTTGTCACTGTCGCGCCCGACGCGTGCGCGGGTGCGAAGATGTTGCTGCGCAAGCGTTCCGCCTGGTATCGGGGTTCGCCGACGCCGACGAGCGCCGTGGTGGCATGCGAACCGGTAGGTTTGCCTCTTGACGCAATCGTTATCTTCCCGCAGACTAACCAAACCACCGGACATTACTGTCCGGTAATGACCTCGGATTTCGTCAGTGTGGAAGGAATCTCCTTGGCCAGCAATGATTTTGCCGCGCGTTATCGCGGGCGGATGGGTTGCCGAGGACTCCACGAAATCATCGGGGTCGCGCACGACGGCGATGACGAACAGGATGCGCCCGATTCCGCGCAGACCGACCCGCACCCTTCCGTCCGGTGCGGTATCAGACGCCGAAACTGATTCCGGTCCGGCGCGTTCTGCTCTTTCCGGACGCCCGCTCCCTTTCACGAAAGTGTGTCCATGTCTTCAATCACGCGCCGGTCACTGTTGACCGGAGCTGTCGCGGCAGGCGTCATGGTCGCCGCCGCCGGTAATTCCAGTGCCACGAACGGTATCGCGGCGCGGGTGAACAACGTCCCGCTCACGCGTGAGGAACACCGCGTCGTCGTCATCGGATCGGGCTTCGGCGGTGGTGTGACCGCGCTGCGCCTGGCCCAGGCGGGCGTTCAGGTGCTGGTGCTCGAACGCGGTCTGCGGTGGCCGACCGGCCCGAACGCCGACACCTTCCCCCGCGCTTCGGCCCTGGACAAACGGCTGCTGTGGTACAAATCCAGCCCGAATCTGTTCGGTACCCCGCTGCTGTTCGAGCCCTACGCCGGACTGATCGAAGCGGTGCCCGGCGAGAATATGACGACACTGTGCGCCTCCGGCGTCGGCGGTGGGTCACTGGTCTACCAGGGCATGTCGTTGCAGCCGAACGAAGCCGTGTTCAACACCCACTTCCCGCAGGAACTGGACTGGAAGCGGATGGACCGCGTCCACTACCCCCGGGTGTCGAAGATGCTCGGGCTGGCGACCGCGCCCGACGAGTTGATCGCCAGCCCGCAGTACGCGGCCGCACGCGCCTTCGCCGAACGGGTGCGCGCGGCCGGGCTGCCGCTGGAGAAGATCCCGATGCCCATCGACTGGAACTACGCCCTCGCCGAGATCCGTGGCGAGATGCGCGCGTCCTATACCAACGGCGACGGCGCGATGGGCGTCAACAACGGCGGTAAGCATTCGGTCGATGTCACCTACATCGCCGCCGCCGAGGCGACCGGCAAGGTGCAAGTCGAGACCCTGCACCAGGTCACCGATGTCGAACGCGCGCCCGACGGCCGCTGGACCGTGCTGGTGGAACGGCTCGACACGACCGGCAAGGTGCTGGAGAACAAGGTCATCACCGCGGGCACGCTGGTGATGGCGGCGGGCACGATGAACACCACCCGCCTGCTGATGCGCGCCGGAGCCAAGGGCAAGATCTCCGGTCTGCCCGACGCGCTCGGACAGAACTGGGGTTCCAACGCCGACCGGATCTACGCCTGGAACAGCTTCAGCGACGATTTCGGCACCGTGCAGGGTGGGCCGGTGGTCTACGGCAGCAAACTCTGGGACGACGACCCCTACGCGGCGCATACCGTCATCCAGGCCTCGCTGCCGCCGCTCGGTCTCGATACCAAGAGCACCGTGGTCGTCGGCTACGGCGTGAGCACCGGACGCGGCAATTTCGTCTACGACGCGGCGGCCGACGACGCGGTCCTGCACTGGCCCCACGAGGGCGACAGTGATATCCAGGTCAATCACATCGGGCCCACGGTGAACAAGATCGTCGGCCCCGGCAGCACGCTGATCGATACCAACGCGCTGTTCCCCTCCACCTGGCATCCCCTGGGCGGCGCGAGTATGGGCTCGGTCTGCGATCTCGACGGCCGGGTGCTCGGTCAGCGCGGCCTCTACGTCCTCGACGGTGCGCTCATGCCGGGTAACACCGCCGCGTGCAACCCGTCCATGACGATCGCCGCGGTGGCCGAACGGGCGCTGGACAATCTCGTGGTCCAGGACGTCGGCTCGGTGATCTGAGCGCGAGCTCACCGCTCGCTCGACGGAAATCCCATGGCCCGCAACGTGACCCGGGTCGCCTCGGCGACCAGCGCGTTGTCGGCCGTGGCCTGCTGCTCCGATTTGGTGGTCAGCACGGTGATGACGAGCGGCGCCCGTCCGGGAGGCCAGGTGACGGCGACGTCGAGCGCGGAACCGTATGCGGGAGAACCGGTTTTGTCGCCGACCTGCCACTCGGCGGGAAGGCCCGCG
Source organism: Nocardia noduli (assembly GCF_019038455.1). Lineage (NCBI taxonomy): Bacteria > Bacillati > Actinomycetota > Actinomycetes > Mycobacteriales > Nocardiaceae > Nocardia > Nocardia noduli. The sequence continues at coordinate 58,732 of NZ_JAFMPL010000031.1, read as the reverse complement.
CGAATGCGTTTACCCCCGGTGGTGTTGGCGATCAGCCACGACGTCAACCGCTCGCGCTCGGGTGCGGCGAGGACATCGCCCACCACCAGGGCGCGGTAGTCGGCGGTGAGCGCGGCCGCGGTGGTGGTGTCGCGTTCGTCGCCGGGAATCGCGGTGTTCAACTCCGTCTCCCAGCGGTCCAGCCGGGAAGTCGTGTCGCCGAGGGATCGCAGGAACGCGGTGAATCCCTCCGGTCCGCCGAGGAGTTTCAGCAGCTGATTGCCCGCGGCGTTGTCCGACAGCGTGATGGCCGCCTCGCACAGCGCGGCGACGGTCATCCCGGTGTCGACATGTTTCGAGGTCTCCGGCGAGGCGTCGACGATCTCGCTCGCGGCATAGTGGATCACCTGGTCGAAGAAGCCCGACGACAGCGGATGGTCGCGCAGCAGTGCGCCGCACGCGAGACCTTTGAAGGTGGACGCCATCGGGAAGCGTTCACCCTCGCGATAGGCGACGACGCGACCGTCGCCGGTGTCGACCGCGTAAACCCCCAGTCGCGCACCGGCCTTCGATTCGAGCTCGGCGAATGCCGAGGACGGTGCGGCGGAGATCGTGGTGGTGGCGAGGCCGGTGGTCGCCGAATCGGTGGTCGCCGAATCGCTGTCGGAACCGCACGCGGCGGTCACCATCGTCGATACCGCGAGTGCGACGGCGACGAGGTGCCGACGGCGCGGCCGGAAGCGGGCCGATACTGAGAGAGTCACCGCCGCAGCCCACCATCGCGACGCGGCCGAGGGCCAATATCGCACGACGGTCCTGACGAGTCGGCCTCGCTATCGTCGCAGGCCCGTGCCGATGGATCGGCCGTCGTGCCGGTCGCCGCTCTCGTGACGAGCCGGTCGACCCCGGCCGCCTTGGTTCAATGGCCCTATGGATCTGATCCGCCACCTCCGCTTCTTCGTCGCCGTCGCGGACGAGAGGCATTTCGGTAGGGCGGCGGCCGCACTCGAGATGACCCAGCCGCCGTTGTCGCAGGGGTTGCGGCGGCTGGAACGTCATCTGGGCGTCGAGTTGGTCCACCGGACCCGCCAGGGCGCGGTACTCACCTCGGCCGGGACGCGACTGCTCCCGCGCGCGCGACTCCTGGTCGACGACGCGGCACGACTGCTGGCCGAATCGCACCGGATCGCCGACGCGCGCGGCGCGGTGCACTGGGGCGCGACCTCGGCGCTGCCCGATCGGGTGGTCACCGCCTGTGTGACGGCGTTGCGCACGATGTCCGGCGCGGGCGCGACGGTGTCGACCACCGTCGACAGCACCGTCGACCTGGTGGCCAGGGTGCGCGAGGGACTGTGCGATGTCGCGGTCGTCGAACATCCGGCCCTGCTGGACGGCGTCGAGGCCGGGCCCGTCGTGAAACTGCCGCGCTGGCTGGTCGCGCCCGCCGACCACCGCAGTGTCGGCGCCGAACATCCGAATTTCCCCATGCTGTCCGGGTTGGCCTTCGCGCACGCGCCGCGTGCGGCGAATCCGCCCGCCTACGACACCGTCGTCGATCTGCTGCGCGAGCGCGGCCTGGACGCGCCGATGGTCACCGTGCGCGACGACCGCGCGCTGTTCGCCGCCGTCGCGGCCGGTAGCGCGTTCGGCTTCACGACCGCGCCACCGACGTCGACGCCGGGGGTGAGCTGGCTGCGGATGGCCCCGCGGGCGATCGCGTTGCGGGTGCGCGTGGTGCGCGGCACCGGCGCGCAGACCAGTGCCGACGCCGTCGACCGGGTGCTCTACCGGGAGCGGGTGCGATGAACACGGTCGAGGATCGGATACGGGCGGTTTTCGCGGACGCGGGGTGCTCGGGTTGGCTGCACGCTCGCCGATGTGACGATTCCACCGGCGAGATCTCGGTCGACGGGCACTCGCGGGTGGTCAGCGCGTCGGTCTACAAACTGCCCCTGTTCGTCGCCTTCTGCCGCGGGGTCGACGCGGGCCGTATCGATCCGGCGGCCCGGCTCACGGTATTGCCCTCGGACTGCACACCGGGGCCGACCGGTATCGCGGTGCTGCGCGATCCGGTGACGATGAGCCGTCGCGATCTGGCGACCTCGATGATGACCGTCTCGGACAACGCGGCCGCCGATGTCCTGCTCGGCGAGATCGGGCTCGGCGCGGTCGAGGAATTGCTCGCCGACCTCGGTCTCACCGAGACGCGGGTGGTCGGTGGCACGGCCGATCAGTACCGCAGCCTGGTCCGCGATACCGACACCCACAGCACCGCCGAGGCCTTCGCCGCGCTCGCGGACAACGACGAGGCGTGGTCGGTCTCGGCCTACGACCCCTCGTACACGAGCGCGACGACGCCGCAGGAGATGACGCGCCTGCTGCGCGCGATCTGGACCGGGGCGGTGCTCTCGCCCGAGCAGACCGATTTCGTGAGATCGGTCATGCGCAAGCAGCCGTGGTCGCATCGGATCGCCTCGGCGTTCCCGCATCGCGGGGTGAGTGTGGCGGGTAAGACGGGCACCATCGGGGTCATCCGCAACGAGGTTGCCGTGGTGGAGTTCCCGGGCGAATATCCGGTCGCGGTCGCCGTGTTCACCCGCGCGGCGCGCGCGGACCCGGTGCTGCCCGTGGTCGACGCCGCGATCGCGGAAGTGGCCAGGATCGCCGTCACGGATCTGCGTCGTCCGCTCCCCGACGCGTGACAGCGCCGCAGGTCATGGGATGAAACCGACGGTTGATACAGAAATCTTTCTAATTCGAACTCGAGGTTGAAGCTCTGCTACAGTCAGCCGGTGTCTTCGAGTGCCGTCCCGCTGGTCCGCCATGAATTGGCGTTGATCGCTGTCGGTAACCTCGCGGTCGCCGACATTCTCTGTCGCTGATCGGCGACCGAGCATGTCTGCGCCCTCTACTTCGTAGACTGGCGTGCACCTTTTCGCAGACCTGTTCGTCCCGACGGCCCGCCGGGGCCGAGTCGCGCCACTGCCGTCGTTCGCGCGGTAGGTCTACCCGACACATCTTTTGTCTGTCACCACATCTGTCCCGGTGACGATCCGCAGGAAAGGGTTCATCCCGATGTCTCGCAAATCTTGGCTCAGTCCGCGCCGCCGCTATGCCGCCGCCGCGCTCACCGCGGTCGCGGTAGCAGCCCTCACCGCATGCGGCGGTGGAGCCAGTGACACGGTGGGCGGCGGTGGGGCCGACGGGAGCGGTGGCACCCTGAACCTGTACGCCTACGCCGTGCCCAAGCCCGGCTTCGACAAGGTCGTCCCCGAGTTCAACAAGACCGACGCGGGTAAGAACGTCGTGGTCAACGGCTCCTACGGCGCCTCGGGTGACCAGTCGCGCAAGGTCAAGGACGGCGCCGAGGCCGACGTCGTCAACTTCTCGGTCGAGCCCGACATCACCCGCCTGGTCGACGCGGGTCTGGTCGACGCGAGCTGGAACGCCGACGCCAACAAGGGCATCCCGTTCGGTTCGGTCGTCGCGATCGTGGTCCGTCCCGGCAACCCCAAGGGCATCAAGGACTGGGACGACCTGCTCAAGCCGGGCGTCGAGGTCGTCACCCCGAACCCGTTCAGCTCGGGTTCGGCCAAGTGGAACCTGCTCGCCCCCTACGCGGCCAAGTCCGACGGCGGCAAGAACCCGCAGGCCGGTCTGGACTACCTGGGCCAGCTGGTCTCGCCCGAGCACATCAAGGTGCAGCCCAAGTCGGGTCGCGAGGCCACCGAGACCTTCCTCCAGGGCACCGGTGACGTCCTGCTGAGCTACGAGAACGAAGCGCTGTTCTCCGAGCGCAAGGGCGACAAGATCGAGCACGTGATCCCGCCGCAGACCTTCAAGATCGAGAACCCGGTCGCCGTCCTCAAGAACAGCAAGAACCCGGAGAAGGCCGTCGCGTTCCGCGACTTCCTCTACACCCCGGCGGGCCAGAAGGCCTGGGCCGAGGCCGGTTTCCGTCCGGTCGATCCGACCGTCGCCAAGGACTTCGCCAAGGATTTCCCGACCCCGCAGAAGCTGTGGACCATCAACGATCTCGGTGGCTGGAAGACCGTGGACAAGGAGCTGTTCGCACCGAACACCGGCTCCGTCGCCGTCATCTACGACAAGGCGACCAAGTAGCTCGTCCGAGCCGCCAGGGGAGTCAGCGGCGGAACCCGGCTCTCGCGCGACCGCGCGGGGGCCGGGCACCGTCGCGGAGGAACACGGGATACTGAACGACTGTGACTGATAGCAGCACCGCCGAGACCGGGCCCGCGCCCGATCTCGACGGCACCGAGAGAGTGAGCGGTTCCGTCGCTCCCGTCATCGGCAAGCCGCCGCCGGCCCGCACCGGCCCGCGACTGCCTTCCTGGCTACGTGTCAGCGGTTCGGTGGGCCCGCTCGGCATCGCCACCGCGGTGTTGTGGCTCAGCATCATCGTGCTGTTGCCGCTGGCCGCGCTGACCGTGACCTCCTTCGAAGACGGCTGGTCCGGCTTCTGGGACGCGATCACCGCACCCGCCGCGCTGGACTCGCTGCGCATCACGATCCTCGTCTCGGTGGTCGTCGCCCTGATCAACGTGCTCATGGGCACGTTGATCGCCTGGGTGCTCGTCCGCGACGAATTCCCCGGCAAGAGCATCGTCAACGCGCTGATCGACCTGCCGTTCGCGCTGCCCACGATCGTGGCCAGCATCGTGCTGCTCTCGCTCTACGGCCCGCAGAGCCCGATCGACATCCACCTCAACGCGACCCAGCCGGGTCTGATCGTGGCATTGGCCTTCGTCACCCTGCCGTTCGTGGTGCGCTCGGTGCAGCCGGTGCTGATCGAGGTCGACCGCGAGGTGGAACAGGCCGCGCTGTCACTCGGCGCGAACAACTGGACCACGTTCCGGCGCATCGTGCTGCCGACGCTGACACCGGCGATCATCAGCGGCGGCGGTCTCGCCTTCGCCCGCGCCATCGGCGAATACGGTTCGGTGGTTCTGATCGGCGGCGCGATCCCGCGCAAGACCGAGATGGCCTCGCAATACATCCAGAAACAGATCGAGATCGATCGCCCGATCAACGCCGCCGCGGTGTCGGTGGCGCTACTGGCGATCTCGTTCGTGAGCCTGCTCGGACTGCGGCTGCTCGCGGACCGCAGCGCGCGTAAGGAACAGGCGAGCCGATGAAACTCTCCGCGCTGACGCGCATCTCGCTGCGCACGGTCGCGCTGGCCTACCTGTTCATCCTGCTGGTGCTGCCGCTGATCATCATCCTGTGGCGCACCTTCGAGGACGGTATCGGCGCGTTCTTCGATTCCATCACCACACCGGCGGCCGTCTCGGCCTTCCAGCTCTCACTGCTGATCGTGCTGATCGTGGTGCCGCTCAATGTGGTGTTCGGCATCGTCACCGCGATCGCCCTGGTTCGCGGCAGATTCCCCGGCCGCAATCTGGTCCAGGGCATCGTCGACCTGCCGTTCGCGGTGTCGCCGGTCGTGGTCGGTGTCGCGCTCATCCTGCTGTGGGGCGCGGGCGGCTGGTTCGGTGGTCTCGAGGACGCTGGTCTGAAGGTGATCTTCAACCTGCCGGGCATGGTGATCGCGACCATCTTCGTCACCCTGCCCTTCGTGGTGCGCGAGGTGGAGCCGGTACTGCACGAGATCGGCGACGACCAGGAGCAGGCCGCGGCCACCCTCGGCGCGTCACGGTGGCAGACGTTCTGGCGGATCACCCTGCCCGCGATCCGCTGGGGTCTTACCTACGGCGTGGTGCTGACCGTGGCCCGAGCGCTCGGAGAATTCGGCGCGGTGATCATGGTCTCCTCCGCGCTGCCGGGTCAGTCGCAGACCCTGACACTGCTGGTGCACGGCCGCTACATCAACGACCACAACAGCTTCGGCGCCTATGCCGCCGCGACCCTGCTGATGGGCATGGCCCTCGTAGTCCTTCTGTTCATGACCCTCCTCGAGCGTAAGCGGGGCGCCAAATGATTACCGTGACCAGCGCGAAGAAGAACTACGGTTCCTTCGCCGCCCTCGACGACGTCTCCCTGGAGATTCCCTCCGGCGAACTGACCGCGCTGCTCGGCCCTTCGGGCTCGGGCAAGTCGACGCTGCTGCGTTCCATCGCCGGACTCGAATCGCTGGATTCGGGCACGGTCGTCATCGCCGAACGCGATGTCACCTTCATCCCGCCGCAGAAACGCGATATCGGTTTCGTCTTCCAGCACTACGCCGCGTTCAAGCACATGACCGTGCGCGACAACGTCGCCTTCGGCCTGAAGATCCGCAAGCGTCCCAAGAACGAGGTCAACAAGCGGGTCGACGAATTGCTCGGCATCGTCGGGCTCGACGGTTTCCAGCACCGCTACCCGGCCCAGCTCTCCGGCGGCCAGCGTCAGCGCATGGCCCTGGCCCGCGCGCTCGCGGTCGACCCGCAGGTGCTGCTGCTCGACGAGCCCTTCGGCGCGCTCGACGCCAAGGTGCGCGCCGACCTGCGTACCTGGCTGCGCAGGCTGCACGAGGAAGTCCACGTGACGACCGTGCTCGTCACCCACGACCAGGAGGAGGCGCTCGACGTCGCCGACCGGATCGCGGTGATGAACAAGGGCCGTATCGAACAGGTCGGCAGCCCCGAAGACGTCTACGACCGCCCCGCCAACGAATTCGTGATGTCGTTCCTCGGCGCGGTGGCCCGCCTCAACGGCCACCTGGTGCGCCCGCACGACATCCGCGTCGGCCGCGACCCGAGCATGTCGCAGGCCGAACACGAGGGCACCGCCGAGTCGGCGGGCGTCACCCGCGCCACCGTCGAACGCGTCGTGCACCTCGGATTCGAGGTGCGCGTCGAAATGCGCAACGCGGCGACCGGCGATCTGTTCGCCGCCCAGGTCACCCGTGGCGACGCCGAGGCGCTTCGCCTCGCCGACGGTGAGACGGTGTACGCGCGCGCCACCCGTATCCCGGAGCTGCCCGCGCAGTAGTCCGGCAGTCGTCGCCACCGCCCGGATGCCGGAAGGCACCGCTGCTCGATCCGCGCGCGACAGTTTCATCGGACGTGAGCAGCCTCCGGTAGGCGGTGGGCCGAATCGCACCGAGCATTGCCTCGCGCAGCAGTGGGCCACGGCGTACACGCTCGGGTGGTCCCTGAGTTCGGCATGCCGATCGAGCCGAATGGTGAGCAGCCGGACATCGGTGCGCCTGTAGAAGCTATGCGAGTGGGTGAGTACTGGTCACCCGATTCGTCGGCGCCACCTACGTGCCGCGCTCGGTCCTCGTCGCCGGGGCGTGGAAGCCTCGTATCCGACTGCCCTCGGGCCGGGAGTGCGCATCGATGTGAAGGCCGTGCGGGCGCCACCCTTCCGGTACGAGGCGTCATCTCGAGGGACGCCCCGGCCTGCGGAGAGGGGCGGGTTTCCGGCACGGAGTGACCCATTGCGTGTGGACGGCACTTCCTAGCCGGGTGCGCGAGTGCGCCAGTCGGCGCAGACTCCGCGCCGGAATCGCTGATTCGGGCCTGCGCTAGCTGAATGCGAACACTCCTGCAAGCAGTCCGATCATGGGTTTGACCGGCGGATATGTGGTAACCGCTCGCGTAGGGCGGTGACAGCCGGGTTGACGCCTCTCGATGTTGGTGTAACTATTGGACACAGGAAACCGGTCCCATGAGGAGAGGCAGTGACGACGATGTCCGCAGCCGTGACGTCCGCCATCGATCCCGATCTGGCGAAGGCTCAGGAATACGCATCCAAACTGCTGCTGTTGTCGGAAGGCTCCGTCAACCGGCACTTCGATCCTTTCGAGGACATCGACTGGGATCACCCGGACTTCGACGTCGACGCGGGCCCGCATCGCTGGATCCTTCCGGTCTCCGGTGACGCGCTCGGCCGCCACCCCTGGTACCGCGCGCTCCCGGACGAGCAGAAGATCGCCATCGGCAAATACCGCCAGGCCAATGTCGCCAAGGTCGGTCTGCAATTCGAGTCGATCCTGATCAGCGGCATGGTGACGCATAATTTCGGGCTGCCCAACGGCTCGCCGGAATTCCGCTACTGCTCCCACGAGATGATCGAGGAGCACAACCACACTCTGATGTTCCAGGAGATGGTGAACCGCATCGGCCTCGACGTGCCGGGCATGGGTCCGCTGGTCTCGAAATTCAAGTACCTCGGCGCCCCGGTGGCCGCGCTGTTCCCGAACCTGTTCTTCATGGCGGTGCTCGCGGGCGAGGAGCCCATCGACCACATCCAGAAGGCGATCCTGCGCTCCGGTGAGGAAGTGCACCCGATCATGCGCGGTGTGATGGCGATCCACGTCGCCGAGGAAGCCCGCCACATCTCGTTCGCGCACGAATTCCTCGAGCAGCACGTGCCGGAACAGAACGCCGCCAATAAATTCGTGCTCTCCCTCGCGATGCCGATCGTCATGTGGATTCTGGGCCGGTCGATCTACACCCCGCCGCGGTCGTTCTGGAAGGAATTCGACATCCCGGACCATGTCCGCAAGGAACTGTTCTACGGAACCCCGGAAGCCAAGCGGGAATTCGCCGACTTCTTCGGCGATGTGCGGACCCTGGCCAGGAACATCGGCCTGATGAACCCCATCGCGCGCGGCGTGTGGAAGCTGTTGAAGATCGACGGCCACACCACCCGCTACCGCTCGGAGCCGCTGCGCGGCAAGGCAGCCTGAGCGGTACACCGACATGCCCTACGTCGTCACCCAATCCTGTTGCAGCGACGCGTCCTGCGTCTACGCCTGCCCGGTCAACTGCATCCATCCCACGCCCGACGAGCCCGACTTCCTGTCGGCGGAGATGCTCTACGTCGACCCGCAGGCCTGTGTCGACTGCGGCGCGTGCGCCAGCGCGTGCCCCGTCGACGCCATCACCTCGTCGAAGAAGTTGACCGAGGAGCAGAAGCCGTTCATCGAGATCAACGCCGATTTCTATCGGCGGTCCCGGCCGCGCCCGCTGCTCGCGATCCCGGTGCCCGCCGCTGAGATCGACGCGGGAGGGGAACCGCTGCGGGTGGCGATCGTCGGCTCGGGACCGTCGGCGATGTACGCCGCCGACGAATTGCTCACCCAGCCCGATGTCTCGGTGACCGTCTTCGACCGGCTGCCGATGCCCTACGGCCTGGCCCGGCACGGTGTCGCTCCCGATCACCGCCGAACGCGGCAGGTGGCCGACCTGTTCGACGTGATCTCGGCGCAGCCGGGATTCGGCTCCTACCTGAATGTCGAAGTGGGCGAGCACATCTCCCACGACGAACTGCTCGCGCATTTCCACGCGGTGATCTACGCGGTCGGCGCGTCGTCGGACCGGAAACTCGGCATTCCCGGCGAAGGTCTGCGCGGTAACGTCTCCGCCACCGATTTCGTCGCGTGGTACAACGGCCATCCCGACCACGTCGACGACGAGTTCGACCTGTCGAACCCGCGCGTGGTCATCGTCGGCAACGGCAATGTGGCGCTGGACGTCGCCAGGATCCTCACCGCAGACCCCGAAGAACTGGCGCGGACCGATATCGCCCCCCACGCGCTGCGAGCCCTGCGGGCGAGCCGGATCGAGGAGGTCGTGATCCTCGGCCGCCGCGGTCCGGCCGAATCCGCCTTCACCGTCCCGGAATTCGTCGGTCTGCTCGGCGCCGACGTGGATATCGCGATCGAGGGTGAGCTGCCCGACTACGGCGTGGAACTGCCCTACCAGGTCGAACAGAAGCTGAAACTGCTGCACGCGGTGCGGAACCGGCCCTTCGGCGCACGCAAGCGCATCGTCCTGCGCTACCTGTCCTCGCCGGTCGAGATCCTCGGCCCCGACGCGGCGACCGGTATCGAGGTGGTGCGCAACGAACTCGTCCTCGGTGAGGACGGTCGGGTCGGCGCGGTCGCGACCGGGGACACCGAAAGTCTCGACGCTGGACTCGTGCTGACCTCCGTGGGTTATCGAGGAGTGCCGTCGGCGGGTATGCCGTTCGACGACCGTGCCGGGATCATCCCGAATCTCGCGGGGCGGGTCCTCGAAAAGCCCGGCGGCGCGGTACTTCCCGGCGGATACGTCACCGGGTGGATCAAACGCGGTCCCACCGGCTTCATCGGCACCAACAAATCCTGCGCGCAGGAGACGGTGCGCGCGCTCGCCGAGGACTTCAACGCCGGACTGCTGCGCGAACCGACCGGCAGCGCGGCGGAATTCGACAGTCTGGTCCGCGCTCGCCGTCCCGCGGTGCGCGCGAGCGGTGCCGTCCTTCGGCCCGCGCGCGGTCTGCGGCGACTGCTGTCGCTGTCTCGCGCCTGATCACACACCGGCACTCGTCGTCCCGGTGCGGTACGGAATTCTCCTCTCCGGATTCCGTGCCGCACCCGGGCGACGAGTGCCGGTTTCGTGTGTCCGCCTCCGGTCACCCGTGTGGCCGAATCCTCGACATGATGTCGCGTTCGATTCCGTCCATCGTTCGGGTCTCGCTGTCCGAATCGTGAAGATCGACGGGCGAGCTATGGTGTGGTTACCGACCGGTCGGTGCGTGCTGTCCTATTCCCGACGTCGACTCCGTGACGGTTTGCGAATCCTGCGGAGTGCGGAATTCGATGGCTGAGAAGTAGCGGAACCCGGTACGGCACATCGGTTTTCCTGCGAGACGGTCGCCTTGATCTCACTGCTCGAAACCGATCTACCAGTATCTTCATGCTCGTATCAACAGGATTCGCAGGATTCATACCGAAATCGCATCCCTGATCACCGAGTGGCAGCTAACCTGTGTGAGCTGTTTGGAAGACGACCGCGGCCACATGGGTGGACATGTGATGGACGTGGTCACGGTGCGTTGACGGGATAGCGATGACTACAGGGCTGGGTTTCAGCATTGGTTCAGTGAACTCCGTATCGGCCACGCTGAGCGGGGAACGCCTACGACCGTGGGTGCGGACACGGCGCACGGCACTGATCTACGACAACACCGGCAACAGCGGCGGCGCGGGCACACTCCGATTCGACACGGCCGTCACCGAATTCGCGGATCTGAGCCTCGATCCGGAGCCGGTGAGCGTCGGCGGGCGGATCTACTCGCCCGCGAATCTCGTCGCGGCGGTGACCAACGAACTCATCGCCGCCTCCGAGCCGAGCGCGGGCGTCGTGACGACCTATCCGGCGGTGTACTCCGACAAACAGGTCGCGCTGCTACGCCAGGCGCTCGACCTATCCGGTGCGCGCGACGTTCTGCTCGTCCCCGAAGCCGTGGCGGCGGCCGAGTGGCTCGACCGCGAGCGCGGCCCGTTCGAATCCGGGTTCGTCCTGGTCTACGACCTCGGCGCCAACAGCCTCGATATCGCGGTAGTGCGCGTCGGCCCGGACTGGCCGGACCATCCGATCATCGGAAAACCGGTGCGCTCACACGAATTCGGCGGCAGGCCGCTCGGCGCCATCATCGCCCGCTACGCGCGCGGCGCCACACCGGACGGCACGACCTCGTCGATAGCGCCCCGTGACGCCCGGGATCTGCGTATCGCGCACATCAGGAAATCCTTCGACCTCGTGCGATCCTGCGTCCGCGCCAGCGGCCGCACCATGGCCGATATCGACCGGATCCTGGTCGTCGGCGGGGCGGCCAGGCCCGCCGAGGTCGCCCGCACCGTCGCCGAACTCGGCAGACCGGTGGTGATGTCGGCGGATCCGGGCCAGTGCTGCGCGGCGGGAGCGGCGCATTTCGCCGCCCGCGTCTTCGCGCCCGCCGATATCGGCGGACACCGCACCCCGAAGGTCGGCGTATTCTCCAGCGCCGCCGTCGCTTCCGCGCTCGCCATGTCGGCGGCGACGGTATTCGGCGGACCCGGGGACCAGGGTATGTCCCCCGTATTGGAAATCCTGCCCGGCGCGGAAACATTCGCCGACGGTCTGCTCTACGACCCGCACGGTGATTCCGCCCTCGACCGGGTCGTCCGGCAGGGACTTCCGCTCGCGGGGACCACGGCCGCACCGGTCGGCAACGGACCGAGTCTCGCCGCATTCGCGCGCACCGTCCCGATGGGTCCCTCGATCGCCGAATCGGGTCGTGCCGCGCGTCCCGACCCCAGGTCCTGCTGCGCGCACCTGCGTGACGGCAGGCTGTACGCCGATCCGGCACATTTCGTGAATCCATTGCCCTTCAACGCCCTGAACACCGCGCGTACGGTATCGGGCAAGCCGATCTCCTGGCCGGACGAGCGGGAGGTCCCACGCGTGAGCCTGCCCGGCGAGAGCACGGATAGTTCCGGCACGCCCCGGCATTCGCAGACGGCAGCCGATCCCGGCGCGGGTAGCGGCGCGCCGTCGGGCACGGGCGGCGGTGGTGCGTCCGGTGGAGCCGGAAGTGTCGGTGGTGGAGCGTCATCGGGGACAGGTGGGGCCGCCGATTCGGGCGGCGGAGCGAGCGACGGCCAGCAGAATTCCGGCGAATCGGGTGCGCCTTCCGGTGACGGTGATTCACCGACCGGAGCGCACGGTTCCGACAGTGCGGGTTCGGGCGGTGCGGGTTCCGGCGGTGCCGGTTCGGGTGCGTCCGGCGGCGGCCCTTCCGGGGGTGGCGCATCCGGTGACGGGTCAAGTGGTGGCAGCGGCGGATCCGGGATGTCCGGTGGCGGTGCGTCCGGTGGCAACGGCGCACCGGGCTCGGCCGGATCCGATTCGGGCGGAGCGGGTTCCGGAACTCCCGGCGGTGCCTCCGGAGGCCATCACCCCGGTGGTGGCGCGTCGGTCGGCGGTTCACCGGGCGCTTCGCCAGGCGGAACAGCCCCGGGCGGCGTCGGCCCCGGCGGATCGAGGCCGGGAACTTCGGCGGGTGCCGGAAACCCGGGAGGCGGTGCATCCCCCGGTGGCCCGTCGAGCCGCTCATCCGCCGGCGGCGGCAACGGTGGCCCGTCCTCCTCGGTGGGCGGATCCCGCGGTGGCCTCGGCGGTGGCCCCGGTAGCCCCGGCGGCCCCGGTGGCGGAGGAGTGGGCGGAGGCATGGGCGGCGGTGGCGCGCGCGGCCGATGATCCTACGCACGGCCTGCATCGGCACCGGTGGTGGAGGCGCGCGGGTGATGATGCTGCGCACGGATTTGCCCGGGCACAGGTGGTGGCGATGGCTGGTGACGGTGCGGCGATCGTGCAGCACACAGATTTGCCTCGCTGCGGGTAGCGGATCGAGTGGTGGAGACGCGTGAAAAGCGATGTTGTGGCGCAGGCCGACCGCCACTTTCACCCTCCGAGCCTGTGACCGTGGCGGGTGGTCGCCCGATGTGCGCTCGTACCGGTGACGACTCGGGGATCCACGTTGCACAATGGGCTGGTGGATGTTGTCGGGGGAGGGCCGCGCCTGATCGCGTTGGATGTGGACGGAACCCTGCTGGAGACCGGTTCGCCGATCAGTGAGCGGGTGGCGGGCGCGGTCCATCGTGCCGTCGACGCGGGCGCGCACGTGGTGGTCACGACGGGGCGCACGCTGCTGACGACGCGGCCGGTCCTGGAGGAATTGGGACTGGTCGACGGGCACGCGCTGTGTTCCAACGGCGCGGTGCACATCGACGTGGCGCGCGACGAACCGGTCGCGGTGCAATCCTTCGATCCGGCCCCGGCCGTCGCGGCGCTGCGAGAGTTGTTCCCGGACATGATCTTCGCGGTGGAGAAGGTCGGCGTCGGGACCTGGGCGACCGGAAGCAGTCCGGGGGAATTCTCCATAGGCGACTATCTGCTGGTCGATCACGGCGAACTCAGCCGCGAGCCGACCCCGCGGCTGAACGGCTGGTGGCCGGACGGCTCGTTGGAAGAGATGCTGCGACAACTGAAATCGCTCTACGTGCCCGGCGCGAGCTGGGTACACGGTGAATTCGGCCCCTGGGTGACGGTCTCGCGCCGCGGTGTCTCCAAGGGCTGGGCGCTGGAACGCCTCCGCACCGCGCTGTGCGTCCCGCACGAGGCCACCCTCGCCATCGGCGACGGCTACAACGATCGCGAAATGCTGAGGTGGGCGGGGCATTCGGTCGCGATGGGGAACTCGCCCGACGAGATCAAGGTACTGGCGGACGAAGTCGCCGACGACGTCCGTGACGACGGTGTCGCCAAGGTGCTCGAACGCTGGTTCCCCGGCTGATTCCGCCCCGATTCGCCGGGGCGGTGTCGCCGTTCGCGTCTACACGCCGCCGGTCTTCGCGACCACCTCGAGGTAGTGCGGATTGGTCATGATGCCGAGGGTGTTTCCGAACGGGTCGACCACGCAGGCGGTCACGAAACCCTCGCCGTCGCCCTGGGCGGTGATGGGCTGGTACTCCTTCGCGCCCATGGCGAGCAGCCGTTCGAAGGTGGCCGCCAGATCGTTGACGTGCCAGTACACGATTCCGCCCGCGCCCGGTTCGTTGCGGGCGCTCGGCGGCGCGTAGGCGCGGTTGATGATGCCGAATTCGTGCTGGTAGTCGCCGAGACGGAATTCGTAGTACCCGTTGGGGACGTGGTAGTAGGGCGCGAGGCCGAGGAATTCGCTGTACCAATCCTTGGCGGCCTCCAGATCGTCGGCGTAGTAGGTGGTTGTCGCCATTCCACGAAGCATGTCGAGCTCCTTCGGTTCGTTGTTCTCGCTGGTGAAATAAGAATCGCAGCCAAAGTGCGCACGGAATGAGCACTTTTACCGGAAGAATCGGGGTATGCGAGCGGACCGGTTGGTGGCGACCCTGTTGTTGATGCAATCGCGCGGTCGGGTGACCGCGGCCGAGGTCGCGGCCGAACTCGAGGTGTCGGTGGCCACCGCGCGCCGTGACCTGGAGGCCCTGTCCGCGGCGGGCGTCCCGGTATATCCGCAGCCGGGCCGGGGTGGGGGCTGGTCGTTGGTCGGCGGCGCGCGGACCGATCTGAGCGGGTTGAACGAACCGGAGGCACGGGCGTTGTTCCTGTTGGCGGGCTCGTCGGCGGGCGCGGAGCCGGAGGTACGGTCCGCGTTGCGCAAACTGGTGCGCGCACTGCCGCAGACCTTCCGCGCCGACGCGGAAGCGGCGGCCGAAGCGGTGGTCGTCGACCCCGCGCGCTGGGGGCAGCACGACCGGACCCGGCCCGGCGTGGTCACCCTGTTACAGCGCGCGGTGGTGGGCCGCCGTCGGGTGCGGCTGGTGTACGAGCGTTCCGGTGTGCGTTCGGAGCGGCTGGTCGATCCGTGGGGGCTGGTCGACAAGGACGCCATCTGGTACCTGATCGCCGGGACCGACCGAGGCAGACGCACTTTCCGCGTCGATCGGGTGGTCGATGCCGTGATCACCGACGAAACCGCCGCTCGGCCAGCAGATTTCGATCTGGCCACCGCGTGGGAGGAAGTGGTCGGGGATATGGAACGGCGCCGCGGCGCGGTCGCGGCCACCGCGCTCGTCTCCGCCGAACTGCTCCCGGTGCTGCGTGATCAGCAGGGCAGGCATTGCGAAGTGGACGGACCGGCCGAGGACGGTCGCGTGCGCGTGCGTGTCACCGCGCCGAGCGCGAATATGGTCGCCAGGCAATTGGCGGGTTGGGGCGCCGATGTCGAAGTCCTGGGGCCGCAGGCGGTTCGGGACGAACTCGCGGCACTCGGTGCGGAGTTGATCGAACGGTATCGACGCTGACTCGGACATATCGAACAAAGGACTACGCGCACCGCTCCGGGCGTGCGCGAGGACGGTGCCGAAATATCCTGTAGCCGAATGGAAACGGAATTCCTTCGCTGTTCGCTACGAATTTACGGTTGGAGCGAGATAGTCCCTCGATGGGACGTATTCAGCCTCGGTGGCACGAGTGAAGGCGACCGGATGTGAGGGTCCGGCCAACCGGGTTGGCGATCTACTGTGCTGTTCAGCGGAACAACGGTGTGTCGGTCGGGTCACGAAGTGTCATCGGAGAATTCCGGCGAATCGGACGATCTCATCGTTTGCCGATCGGCTGCCCCTATACGTCCGTGAAAGGAAAAACTGTGCGATAGAGTGTCGCTCGCGGACGTCGTCCGGGCACTCAATACATCATCGAATCGGCTCCTCGGTATGAATCGAACATGTTTCGTTCTGTACTGCTCGGATGATTCATCGAGCGCGCGGATTTCACGCCGGGGGTCGGGGAGGAACAGAAACAACATGGTCCGTGGGACTTTCAGGAACGCAGCGCGCACACTGATCGCGGCGGTGCTGCCGATCGCGGCCGTCGTCGCCTTCGCCGGTATCGCCGCCGCCGATCCGGGGCAGGTCGTCCAGGCGCCCGCGCCGGTGGCGCAGCAGGTCGTCGAACCCGTGGCGAGTGGTCTGCCGTTGGAGGAGGTCGCGACGAACCCGGAGGCGCGCAATTCCGATCCGCTGGTCAACGGCGCGGCGGCGGGTGCGCTGGCCGGAGCCGCCGGATCGGGCTTCCTGTCGGGTGTTTCGTGCGGCCCGCTCCTGATTCCGTGCGCGATCCTCGGGGCGGCCAGCGGTGCGCTGTGGGGCACCGCGATCGGTCTCCTCGTCGGCGCGGTGGCACCGGGTGTGGTGCCGCAGGTGCTGCCCTGATCCGGCCGCGTTCCTGACACCGGCGCCGTGTCTCGCACGTGCCGACCGTCGTACCGGGAGGCGAAATCGCATCCGGAGGGTGCGGCGATCGTGCGCGCCGTCAGGCGCTGTCGGGCTCACCGGTGTGTCGAGCACCGGTAAAGCGCCGGAGTAGACGCAAAGAGCGGGTGGCACCGAGCGCTCGGTGCCACCCGCGTGCCACCCGCGTGTCGGCGAGTTCGCGGATTGCCCTGCGCTCAGCGAGACAGGGGTGTCACTTCGCGGCGGTACTACTCGGCAACAGCCTGCTCAGCGTGCGCACGGTCTCACCGGCCACCACCGCGTGCCCGCTCGACGTGAAGTGGATCAGGTCCGCGCTCATCAGATCCGGGCGCAGCCGTAACGGGTGATCCCAGAACTCCACGACCGCGATGTCGTAGCGTAGGGCCGTCTCGCGCACGATGTCGTTCAACTCGGCCATCCGGTCCCGCAGCGGACGCATCGGCGCCATCCGCTCGGTCTCCCACACGTCGGCGAGAGTGAAGGTGAATATCTGCGCTCCGCTGCGGGACAACGCCGCGAAGAGGGCATCGAGATCCTTCCGGATCTCCTCCGGGCCGCCGCGCGCGAACAGGTCGTTGCCCCCGCAGGTGACGTGTATCAGGTCGGGCCGGAAATCCAGTGCGGGACCGAGCTGTTCGGCGATGACCTCGCCGATGGTCGCGCCGACCCGGCCGGTATTGAGATAGGCCAGCTCGGGATTCACCGAGCGGAGTACGGCCGCGACCCGGTCCGACCATCCCGAGGTGAGATAGCCGGGGCTGGGATCGCCTACCCCGAGTGCGACCGAATCGCCGATGACGGCGAAACGTCGCCACGGCGCGCCGTCGAGGAGTTCGCGGGCCGCGTCGGCGGGCACCAGCATCGGATCGTCGGCTTCGGTGCGAAAGATACTGTCGGTCATCGTTACTCCTGTTCGGTGCCGGCGGGGACGCGGGACGGGATCGCGGTGATGATCGCCGCGACCACGGCGATACCCGCGCACACCGCGAAGACGAGGTGGAACGCGGCGAGCAGATCGTCCGCGTTCGCGGCCAGGATCGCCGCGAAGACGGCGACGCCCAACGCGCCACCGACCTGACGCGCCGTCAGATTCATGCCGATACCGGCCGCGAACTGTTGCGGCGGAAGGGCACTCGCCGCCGCGGTGCCGAGCACGGTCACCACGATGCCGACCCCGCCGCCGCCGAGTACACCCGCCGGGACCCATGCCGACCAGAACGCGGCATCCGGACCGAAGGCGTCGGTGCTCAGCCAGATCGCGGAGGCGGCGAACATCGACGCCCCGACGACACCCACCCAGCGTCGCCGACCCGGATCGGTCACCCGGCCCGCCGCCGTGGCGGTGATCATCGACGCGACCGCGCCGATGGTGAGCGCGCCCGCCGAGGCCAGGACCGAATAGCCCCAGATGGCGTCGAGGAACAGCGGCCCGGCGAGCAGCCAGGCGAACATGGCCGCCCCGAAGACGAACGAGGCCGCGTTGGCCAGCGCGTACGACCCGCTGCGCCACAGCGTCACCGCGATGGCGGGTTCGGGGTGACGTGTCGAGCGGAACAGGGCGAACAGCAGCAGGAGCGCGCCCCCGCCGAGCGCGGCGATCGTGCCCGCCGAGGCCCAGCCCCAGCGCTGCCCCTCGGTCACCCCGGCGACCAGACCGCCGAGTCCGAGCGCGACCGCGAGCGTGCCGAGCGGATCGGGCATCGCCCCGCGGCGTGGCCCGGTGTCGGAGACCGGAATGCGAAGGGCGGGCAGGATCAGGCCCAACGCGACCGGCACATTGATGACGAACACCGAGCGCCAGCCGAAGACCTCGACCAGCGCGCCGCCGATGGCGGGTCCGACCACGGCGGCGAATCCGCCCGCGGCGGTCCACGCGCCGATCGCCGCGCCGATCCGCTCTCTGGGAGTGCTGTCGAGGACGAGTCCGAGCGCTGCGGGCATCATCAGCGCCGCCGTCGAGCCCTGGAGCAGCCTGCCCGCGATCAGCCAGCCCGCGGTGGGGGCGAGGGCGCACAGCAGTGACGTGAGCGCGAATCCGGCCAGGGCGATGAGGAATACGCGGCGACGGCCCAGCGTGTCGGCGATGCGCCCGGCCGGGGTGAGCAGTGCCGCGAAGGCCACGGAGTATCCGCTGACCACCCACGTCAGTGTGGTGGTCGCGGTGCCGGGATAGTCGCGGGCGATCGAGGGGAAGGCGATATTGACCACGGAGAGGTCGAGGAACGCGATGAACGCGGCGCCGCAGGCGATCAGCAGGGTGCGCGTGGCAGCCTTCGACGCCGGGGGAGCGGTGGTCCGCGTGGACACTTCGGTCATGTCTGTCCTTAGGGAGCGAATGCTGCGGCAACTAAAAGTACGACCGTTCGTACAATAAAATACGACCGAACGTTCATATATGCAAGGCATCGGTGGGACAATGGACTCCATGGTCGAGACGACATCAGCTTCCGCGCCGCACGTCACCGATCAGCGGCTGGTCAAAGGCGCGCGTTCTCGGGCGTCCATCGCCAGACATGCCGCGGATGTCGCGACGGTCGAAGGGCTGAACGGGGTCAGCATCGGCAGACTCGCCACCGACCTCGGTATCAGCAAGAGCGGTATCGCCACCCTGTTCGGCAGTAAGGAAGCGCTGCAACTCGCGGCCGTGCACGCCGCGCGCGAGGTCTTCGTCGAGCAGATCATCGCTCCGAGCCTCGGGGAACCGCGCGGCGTGGCCCGCGTGCGCGCGCTCGTCGACCGATGGTTCGACCACATCACCGAACCCCCGTTCCCCGGCGGCTGCTTCCGCACCGCGGCCCTGATCGAGTTCGACAGCAGACCGGGCCCGGTCCGGGACGCCCTCGCCGCCGACCACGAGGAATGGCTGGTCTTCCTCGCCGGGGAGATCCGCAAGGCGCAGGACATGGGCGAACTACCCCCCGTCGACCCCGCCACCCTCGCCTTCGAACTGGACGCCGTGGTCAGCGCGGCTAATATGGCCTGTCAGCTGGGATCGGAAGCCAAGGTGAGCACGGCGAGGTCGATCGCCGATCGTCTGCTCGGCCGGGCGGAAAGTTGACGTGACCGACCCCGCGAATCCATCGACGGGCGTTCGGCGGCCGGTGTAGCGCCCGAGGGCGCTGAGAAGAGCGGGGCTCGCCGAGCCGCGTAGTCGCGCGGACGGATCAGGCGGTGAGTGCCATGGCGTCTACCCGTGCGACGTCGTAGCGGTCCCAGGCGATGTCGATGAGCGCGGGGTGCGCCCCGATGACGTCGGCGTGCACGAGATCGGGTGCCGCGCAAGCCAATCGGTCGGTCAGCAGGCCGGGGGCGAGAAACCACGGGGCGACGAGCACTCGGTCCGCGCCGCGCGCCCGCAGGCGTGCGGCGGCCTCGCCGAGCGTGGGTTCGGTGGTGGCGTAGCAGATTTCGGTGAGCCAGCCGGTGTCGGCGGCCAGACGGCGTGCGACATCGGCGGTACGCGTGTTGGCGGCCGCGTTCGAGGAGCCGACGGCCGCGACCGCGACACCGACACGGCGGGGACGAGTCTCGGGATCCAGCGTCTGCCGCACCCGATCTCGTAGCGCGTCGACCAGGCGCGGGTCCGGTCCGAGGACGTCGGCCTGGGTGAGGCGCAACCGCGGATGCCGCGCTCGCGCCGCGTCCAGCAGCGCGGGCAGGTCGATTCGGGCGTGGAACGCGCTACCCAGCAGCAGCGGGGCGACCACGGCGTGCGTATGTCCCTGTGCGGCAACGGCGTCGACGACCCGGTCGACCGAGGGCGCGCTCAGATCGAGGAAGGCGAGGCGGACATCGATGTCGGGTCGCGCCGAGGCTATATCGGCGACCACGGCCGCCATAGTCGCCGCGGATCTCGGGTCACGGCTGCCGTGCGCCACCGCGATCAGGGCGGGCCGGTCGGTGCGCGCCGACCGGGGGATCGCCGCATCACGCACCACCCCGGCGGCGTCGCCGAACGCTCGCGCGCCCGGTGTGACGATGCCGATCGAGGTGAGCACCTCAGACCCCGGCGCCGACCTCGACAGCGCTGAGCACGTCACCGACGAGTCCGGCGCCGAGGGTGTTGCCACCGGCCGGATCGATGAGCAGGAAGCTGCCGGTGTGGCGGTTGACCCGGTAGTCGTCGGCCGCGATCGGCTCGGCGACGCGAATCGAGATCAGGCCGATATCGTTGAGTGCCAACGATTCCGGGCTCGGTTCGGCGGCCAGGCGCTGTTCGTCGAACCGTTCGACCAGCGTGCCGACGATGGCCTGGGTGGTCCGGGTGCCGTGCTTGAGCAGCAGTCGGGCGCCCGCGCGCAACGGTTTGTCGCCGAGCCAGCAGACGGTGGCGTCGAAGGTGTCGATGGGTTCGGGCGCGTCGGCGACCGAGGCGATGACGTCACCGCGCGAGATGTCGACATCGTCGGTCAGGATCAGTGTCACGCTGCGGCCCGGCTGGGCCACCGCGAGTTCGCCGTCGGGGGTGTCGATGCGGGCGACCGTGGTGCGGATACCGGAGGGCAGGACGACGACCTCGTCACCGGGGGATACCGACCCGGCGGCGATCTGCCCGGCGTAGCCGCGGTAGTCCGGGTATTCGGCGGTGCGCGGCCGGATGACGTACTGCACCGGGAAACGCAGGCCGATGGAATGCGCGCCGGTGCTGTCGGCGTCGACCGGGACCGACTCCAGGTGTTCGATCAGCGAGGGGCCGTCGTAGTACGGGGTGTTGGTCGAGCGCGAGGCGACATTGTCACCGTGCAGCGCCGACACCGGGATCTCCAGCACGTCCTCGGCGGTCCAGCCGAGCGCGGTGGTGAGGGTGTTGAATTCGGCGGAGATCGCGGTGAACACGGCCGCCTGCGCCGCGGTGCGGGCCTCGTCGGTCGGCTCGTCCTGACCGACCAGGTCGATCTTGTTCACGGCGAGAACCAGTTTGGGCACGCCCAGCAGTGCGAGCACCGCCGCGTGACGGCGGGTCTGCTCGATGACACCCTTGCGGGCGTCGACGAGCAGGATCACCAATTGCGCGGTGGAGGCTCCGGAGACGGTGTTGCGGGTGTACTGCACATGCCCGGGGGTGTCCGCGAGCACGAAAGACCGTGCGGGGGTGGCGAAGTAGCGGTAGGCGACATCGATGGTGATGCCCTGTTCCCGCTCCGCGCGCAGGCCGTCGACGAGCAACGAGAGATCCGGGGTCGCCAGACCCTTGTCCACCGACGCGCGTGTGACGGCGTCGATCTGATCGGCGAGTACGGATTTCGTGTCGTAGAGCAGCCGTCCGACCAGGGTGGACTTGCCGTCGTCGACAGAACCGGCGGTGGCCAGTCTCAATAGGTCGGACATCTCAGAAATAACCCTCTCGCTTACGGTCTTCCATCGCGGCCTCGGAGACCCGGTCGTCACCACGGGTCGCGCCGCGCTCGGTCAGTCGGGACGCGGCCACCTCGGCGAGAATCGCCTCGTTGTCGCCCGCGTCGGAAAGGATGGCTCCGGTGGAGGATCCGTCGCCGACGGTGCGGTAACGCACCGAACGGGTCTCGAGCACCTCGCCGTCGCGGGGGCCGCCCCAGACGCCGGGGGTCATCCACATGCCGTCGCGCTGGTAGACCGGACGCTCGTGGGTGTAGTAGATGCTGGCCAGGTCGACATCCTCGCGGGCGATGTAGCGCCAGATGTCGAGTTCGGTCCAGTTGCTCAGCGGGAAGACCCGCACGTGCTCGCCGGGCGCGTGCCTGCCGTTGTACAGATTCCACAGCTCGGGACGCTGACGCTTGGGGTCCCACTGACCGAAGGCGTTGCGCAGCGAGAAGATCCGCTCCTTGGCGCGGGAGCGTTCCTCGTCGCGACGGCCGCCGCCGAAGACCGCGTCGAAACGGTTCTCGGTGATGGCGTCGAGCAGCGGAACGGTCTGCAACGGGTTGCGGATGCCGTCGGGGCGTTCGGTGAGACGTCCGTCGGCGAGGTAGTCCTCGACCTTGGCGACATGCAGTCGCAGGCCGTACTTCTCGACGATCCGATCCCGGAATTCCAGGACCTCGGGCAGGTTGTGACCGGTGTCGACGTGCAGCAGGGCGAAGGGCAGCGGCGCGGGCCAGAAGGCCTTGAGGGCCAGGTGCAGCAGCACCGTGGAATCCTTGCCGCCGGAGAACAGGATCACCGGCCGCTCGAATTCACCGGCCACCTCGCGGAACACGTGGATGGACTCGGATTCGAGAGCGGCCAGCGTGTCGAATTCGCTGATGCCGAGTGAACGTTCGCTGATGGTTCCGGTCATGATTGGTGCAACCCGCATTCGGTCTTGGCGAGGCCGGCCCAGCGGCCGCTTCGCGGATCGGATCCCGGCTCCGGCTTCCGTGTGCACGGAGCGCAGCCGATGGACGGATATCCCTCTTCCACCAGGGGATTGACGAGAATGCCGTGCTGTTCGATATAGGACTGCATCTCGTCGTCGGACCACGGTGCGATCGGATTGATCTTCACCAGCCCGAAGCCTTCGTCGAAGGAGATCAGCGGGGCGTTGGCCCTGGTGGGGGCCTCCACCCGGCGGATTCCGGTCACCCAGGCGTTGTAACCGCTGAGCGAATTCTTCAGCGGAACCACCTTGCGCAGGCGGCAGCATTCGGCGGCGTCGCGGGCGAAGAGATCTTTGCCGAGCAGTCGATCCTGTTCGGCCACCGTGGCTTCCGGCGTCACGTTCACCACGTTCACCCCGTACACGGCTTCCACCGCGTCACGGGTGCCCATCGTCTCGGCGAAGTGGTAGCCGGTGTCGAGGAACAGCACGTCGACGCCGGAGCGAATCTCGGCGGCCAGGTGCACCAGCACCCCGTCCTGCATATTCGAGGCGACGATGTAGTTGGTGCCGAAGGTCTGTTCGGTCCAGCGCAGCAGGTCCACCGCCGACGCGTCCGACCCGAGTTCGGCCGCTCCGCTCTCGGCGATGCCCCGCAATTCGTCCTCGGACAGTTTCTGCGCGAGTTTCGTTGTCACAATTGATCTCCCGTCACACCGGCCGTGCTCACCGCAGGTCGGCCTCGTCGGCGCGAACGGCCCACTGGGCGAACCGCTCACCCTCTTCGCGGTGCTTGACGAAATTGCGCACCACGCGATCGATGTAGTCGCCGAGTTCGACGCTGGTCACCTTGTGCTGACGCAGTTTGCGCCCGAAGGCGCTGTCGAGTCCGAGGCTGCCGCCGAGATGAACCTGGAAACCCTCGACTTGATTCCCGTCGCCGTCGTCGACCAGCTGTCCCTTGAAGCCGATATCGGCGATCTGGGAGCGCCCGCACGAGTTGGGGCAACCGTTGATGTTCACCGTGATCGGCACGTCGAGGCTGGCGTTGACGTCGGCCAGTCGCTGCTCGAGTTCCGGCGCGAGCACCTGCGAACGCTTCCGTGTCTCCACGAACGACAGCTTGCAGAATTCGATACCGCTGCACGCCAGCAGATTTCGCCGCCACATCGACGGACGCCCCTGTAGGCCGAGCGGTTCCAGTTCGGCGATCAACGAGTCGACGGCCTCGTCGGGCACGTCGAGCACGATCAGCTTCTGGTACGGGGTGAACCGGACGCGATCGGATCCGATCCGCTCGACGGCGTCGGCCACCTTCGTCAGCACGGTGCCGGAGACCCGGCCCGCGATGGGGGAGAAGCCCACGGCGTTGAGACCGTTGCGCAGCCTCTGGACGCCGATGTGGTCGATCGGCTTGGACGGCTGCTCGGGCGCGGGACCGTCGATCAGCTTGCGCTTCAGGTACTTCTCTTCCAGCACCTCGCGGAACTTCTCGATGCCCCAGTCCTTGATCAGGAACTTCAGGCGGGCCTTGGTGCGCAGTCTGCGGTAGCCGTAGTCGCGGTAGAGCGAGACGACCGCCTCCCACACATCGGCGACCTCGTCGAGCGGAACCCAGGCGCCGACCCGCTGCGCGAGCATCGGGTTGGTGGACAGGCCGCCGCCGACCCACAGGTCGAGGCCCGGTCCGTGTTCGGGGTGTTCCACGCCGATGAAGGCGATGTCGTTGATCTCGTGGACCACGTCCTGCTGGCCCGAGATCGCGGTCTTGAACTTGCGCGGCAGGTTGGAGTATTCCTTCTTGCCGATGTAGCGCCGCACGATCTCGTCGATCGCGGGCGTCGGGTCGATGATCTCGTTCAGCGATTCGCCCGCGAGCGGGGATCCGAGCACCACGCGCGGGCAGTCGCCGCAGGCTTCGGTGGTCTGTAGGCCGACGGCCTCGATGCGCCGCCAGATCTCCGGGACGTTCTCGACCTCGATCCAGTGGTACTGGACGTTCTCGCGGTCGGAGAGGTCGGCGGTGTCGCGGGCGAATTCGGTGGAGATGCCGCCGAGGGTGCGCAACTGCTCGACGCTGAGCGCGCCCGCGTCGCAGCGGATGCGCATCATGAAGTATTTGGCTTCGAGCAGGTCGATGTTCTCGTCGCCGGTGAAGGTGCCGTCGTAACCCTGTTCACGCTGGGTGTAGAGACCCCACCAGCGGAAGCGGCCGCGCAGGTCGCCCTTGTCGATACTGTCGAAACCCTGTTTCGAGTAGATGTTCTCGATGCGGGCCCGCACGTTGAGCGGGTTGTCGTCCTTCTTGGACTGTTCGTTCGGATTCAGCGGTTCGCGGTAGCCCAGCGCCCACTGACCTTCGGCTCGGCGGCGGACCGGCTTCCCGGTGCGCTCGCGCGGGCCCGAGGGGGTCTCGCGTCGTGGACGGTCGGGTCGTACGCGCCGCTCCGAGGCGGGACGTTCCGGACGCGCGCGCTGTCCCGGCCCGGATTCGGGCGTGGACTGATCGCTGGGACCGGCGTCGGTACTCGACGTCATGGGGGTCGCTCCTGCTGGTGTTGGTACATCCGTGCTGAAGGGGCGAGGGGCTGACTCGCTCCCGCGGTGTCAGCGGACCGATGCGATATCGGAGAATTCCGGGCAAACCCGGGAATGCGCGCCGCTGAGTTACCGGTGACAACCGGACTGACAACTGGCACTGCAGACGCGCTTGAAGTCGACGTGGCGTCGTGCCACAAGCCGTACTCCTGATCCGCGCATGGGGCCCATTGTGCCATGTACGAACGCCCGATCCGACCGCCCTGCCAGTATTTCCCGCGAAAGTGGGGGAAATACCCTGTACCGCCGGGTCTATTTGTGACGGCTGTCATAGTTGCTTGCCTGAACCCGGGTGGTGATGCATCCGTTATGTCCGATAAGCGATGTGTGGCGGGATTTCGTTCGGTGTATCGACTTCGTCACACGGGCGGTCCCGCACGTCCGCCCGGAAACAGCGGCCCGCGCCGGGACAGTCACACTGGAGGGGTGAGTTCACCCGCCGCGACATCGACGAACGCCGAGCCGACGACCCCGGCGCTGCGTGATTTCGGCGGCGGACCGTTCGGGATCTACATCCACGTGCCGTTCTGCGCCACGCGCTGCGGATACTGCGATTTCAACACCTACACCGCGGGCGAATTGGGCACGTCGGCCTCGCCGCAGTCGTGGCTGGAAGGTTTGCGTGGCGAACTCGCGACGGCCGCCGCCCGGTTCGGCGACCTGCCGAGCGCGACGCCGCCGGTCGAGACGGTCTTCGTCGGCGGCGGCACCCCGTCGCTGCTCGGCGGCGACGGCCTCGCCTCGGTACTCGACGCCGTCCGCGCGAATTTCACCCTCACCCCGGGCGCGGAGGTGACCACCGAATCGAATCCGGAATCCACCGCACCCGCCTTCTTCGACCGGATCCGCGCGGCCGGATACACCCGCGTCTCCCTCGGCATGCAGTCGGCGGCCCAGCACGTGCTGTCGGTACTCGATCGCACCCATACCCCCGGCCGCGCGGTCGCGGCGGCGAAAGAGGCGCGGGCGGCGGGGTTCGACCACGTCAACCTGGATCTGATCTACGGCACCCCCGGTGAGTCCGACGCCGATCTGGACGCCAGCCTCGACGCCGTCCTCGCCGCGGGCGTCGACCACGTCTCCGCGTATTCGCTCATCGTCGAGGACGGCACCGCCCTGGCCCGCCGCGTGCGCCGGGGCGAACTGCCCGCGCCCGACGAGGACGTCCTCGCCGCCCGCTACGAACGCATCGACGCGCGACTGTCCGCGGCCGGGCTCACCTGGTACGAGGTGTCGAACTGGGCGGCGGGCGATTCGGCCCGGTGCAGGCACAACCTCGGGTATTGGGACGGCGGCGACTGGCTCGGCGCGGGGCCGGGCGCGCACAGCCACGTCGGCGGTGTGCGGTGGTGGAACGTCAAACACCCGGCCCGCTACGTCGACCGGGTGGCCACCGGCGACCTGCCCGCGGCGGGCTGGGAAACCCTCACCGAGGACGAGCGCTACACCGAACGCGTGATGCTCACCCTGCGTCTGCGCACCGGCCTGCCGCTGACCGATCTCGCCCCCGAGGCCGCCCCGGCCATCGCCCGCGCCGAACGCGACGGCCTGGCCCGCCGCACCGGAACCCACCTGATCCTCACCGACGCGGGCAGGCTCCTGGCCGACGGCGTCGTCCGCGATCTGCTCGTCTGACCCGCCCGGTCAGTCGACTGTCCCGGCGCTCGTCGCCGCCGTCGCCGTGACGGATCCGGCCGGACGTTGTACCGTTCCCGCCGACGTGCGAAGCCTCGAAACGGGGAGCGAGGAGTCGGTGGACACCGCGCGGCGTGGTGACATATCCGCAGTCGACGTGCGCGACTCTGGGCGTGCGCCACTATGCGGTACCGGTGAACCCGTATAGGCTCCGAACAACCCCGAGGAGTCCTATGCCACCGGCACGTCACATGTCCCTGATCCACGAGCAGAACGAGTTCGCCGAGGCGCGGGCCGCGGAGAAGGCGGAAACCGCCCGTCAGAGCGCGATCGCCGCCAGGACCGTCGCCAGCCATTCCGAGAACGCCGACGACTGCCAGTCGCTGCTGGCGATGCTCGGTCTCGACGCGCTCGCGGGCAAGCACGCCAAGAGCATGCGCTAATCCTCACGACAGGCGTTCGGGCACACGGGATATTCCGGTTCGGCGCGGTGTGACATTCCTCGGAGTGCCACCCGAGGGCCGGTAGGCCCCCTGTGCCCGGGCGACGCGGCGGTGATCCGACTCGTGTTCGGAGCGGCCGTGCGAAGGTCCCGCGGGACCTCCGACCCGCCCGCGCGGCGGAATGCTCGGAATGCGCCGGACCGCGCGAACATTTTCGTTTCGAAACATATCCGCACGTCGTCACTCCCGATGGTGTACCTCCGGTCACAGCCGTCTCGCACAGTCAACGCCGTTTCCCTCCGCGATTTATGCTCGATCGACGTCCGATTGTCGGTCGAGTTCAGCTCGAGGAGTTTTCGTGTCCCTGTCAGGAGTACGTCCGGTCGTCTTCATCCACGGATTGTGGATGCACAGCAGTAGCTGGGACCCGTGGGTCGAACTGTTCAGCGCGTCGGGATATCGCGCGCAGGCGCCCGGGTGGCCAGGTGACGGACCGACGCCGGAGGCGACAAGGGCGAACCCGGACGATCTGAACAATCGCGGCGTCGCCGAGGTCACCGCGCACTACACCGAACTCATCGCCGCGCTGCCGACACCGCCGGTGGTGATCGGACATTCCTTCGGCGGACTGATCGCGCAGCAACTGCTCGCCGCCGGATCGGCCGCCGCCTGCGTCGCCATCGCGCCCGCGCAGTTCAAAGGCGTGCTCGCGCTGCCGCCCGCCCAGCTACGCAGCGCGCTACCCGTGCTCGGCAAACCCTGGTTGCGCGGCAAGACCTGGGCGCACAGCGCGGACAGTTATCACCGTTCGTTCGCCAACGGGGTGCCGCGCGAGGAATCGGATCGGCTCTTCGCCGACTACGCGATCCCCGCACCCGCGAAACCACTGTTCCAGGCGGCGGTAGCGAATTTCGTCCCGGGCAGCGAGGCACAGGTCGACACCGCCGCCGAACGTGGTCCGCTGCTGATGTTCGCGGGCGGACTGGATCGGACGGTGCCCGTGGCCACCGTCCGCGCCGCGCACAAACTCCAGAGTCGCAATCCCGGCGTCACCGAACTGGTCGTACTTCCCGATCGGTGCCACTCCATGTCCGCCGATCACGGCTGGCGTGAATTGGCCGACACCGCACTGCAATTCCTGGAGAAGAACCTGCCGGACGTCCCGCCCGGCAGCTGACACCCGTCGCACGACACACTCACCCGAGGAGTTCTGTTATGCCGACCGTCACCACGAAATTCGGGACAGCGCTACGCGGCGGTCTCGCCGCGCTCGCACTGTCGCTGACCGCGGCGCTCGCCGCCGCCCCCGCGCAGGCCGCGCCGCAGCCGACCATCGTCCTCGTGCACGGCGCCTTCGCCGACACCACGAGCTGGGACGGTGTGGCGGCACAGCTGCGCTCCGACGGTTACACCGTCCTCACCCCGGAGAATCCGTTGCGCGGCCCCGCCTACGACGCGGCGGCCGTACAGCGGACGCTCGACACCGTCTCCGGGCCCATCGTGTTGGTCGGTCACTCCTACGGCGGATTCGTCATCACCCAGATCCACGATCCCGATGTCGAATCCCTGGTCTACATCGCGGCATTCGCCCCGGTCCGGGGCGAGGTCGCCCAGCTGGCGCTCGATCCGATCCGGTTCCCCGGCAGCCAGCTGTTGCCGCCCGCGCTGCAAGTGGCGGTGGTCGACGATCCGCAGGGCATCGCGGGTAAGAACCTGGACGGTTACGTCGCGCCGGACCGGTTCCACGACGTCTTCGCGCAGGACGTCAGCGACGCCACCGCCGCCGACATGATCGCCCACCAGCGTTCGATCGCGATCGCGGCGAATCTGGAGCCCTCCGTCGCACCATCCTGGGCGGATACGCCGAGCTGGTATCTGGTCTCGGCGGGCGACCGGGTGATCCCGCCGTCCTCGCAGCGCTTCATGGCCGATCGCATGGGCGCCACCACCGGCCAGATCGACGCCTCGCACGCGTCGCTGGTATCGCGACCGGCCGAGGTCGCCGCGGTGGTCGAACTGGCCGTGGGCAACTGACCCACGGGTAGTCGAGAACCGGGGTTCGCTGCCGGGTGATCGAGGCGATCGATCACCCGGCAGCGGGGTCTCCGGAGCCGGAGGTGCCCACGCGCGATGACCGGGCTATTGGTGTAAGGGCAACTAGACTGAATACTCAGACGGAACCGGGCACCGGCGGACGAGAATCCCCGCCCGGGCGCGTCGATTTTTCGGCGACGCACCGATGAGCGAGGAGGTAGGCCCGATGTCGAGCACCGAGGACCGGCGCTTCGAGGTCCTACGCGCGATCGTCGCGGATTACGTGGCGACGAAGGAGCCCATCGGGTCGAAAACCCTGGTCGACCGCCACAATCTCGGCGTCTCCAGCGCGACCATCCGCAACGATATGGCGGTGCTGGAAGCGGAGGGCTACATCACCCAGCCGCACACCAGTTCCGGGCGCATTCCCACCGACAAGGGCTACCGCCAGTTCGTCGACCGGATCTCCGAGGTCAAACCCCTCTCGGGTCCCGAGCGACGGGCGATCATGGAATTCCTGGAATCGGGCGTCGACCTCGACGACGTGCTGCGCCGTGGCGTGCGGCTGCTCGCGCAGCTGACCAGGCAGGTAGCCGTCGTGCAGTATCCGACCGCCTCCGCGTCGACGGTCCGCCACATCGAGGTCGTCGCGCTGAATCCGGCACGTCTGCTGCTGGTCGTCATCACCGACACCGGCCGCGTCGACCAGCGACTCGTCGAACTCGGCGCGCTCATCGACGACGAGGATCTCGCGGTGCTGCGTGGCATGCTCGGCGGCGCGATGGACGGAAAGCGGCTCGCGGCCGCGTCGGCGGCGGTCGCCGAACTTCCCGAACACGCCCCGCGCACCCTGCGCGACGTACTGATCCGGGTGTCGACGGTGCTGGTGGAGACCCTGGTCGAACATCCCGAGGAACGTCTCGTGCTCGGCGGCACCGCCAATCTGACGCGCAACGCCGCCGATTTCGGCCTTCCCGGATCGCTGCGCCACGTGCTGGAGGCGCTGGAGGAACAGGTCGTCGTGCTCAAGTTGTTGGCAGCGGCCCAGCAACCGGGAACGGTGACCGTGCGCATCGGCGAGGAGACCCAGGTCGAGCAGATGCGCGGCACCTCCGTGGTCTCGACGGGTTACGGTGTTTCCGGCGCGATTCTCGGCGGTATGGGCGTACTCGGCCCGACGCGGATGGACTACCCCGGCACGATCGCCTCGGTGGCGGCCGTGGCACGCTACATCGGCGAGGTGCTGGCCGAACGCTGATCTCGGCGCCGCCGAGGTAGCGTGAAGGTAGCGCTGGGCACGGCCGGACGGTGTCGATCGAAGGCGCTGTTACTCTCGAACTTCCGGCCGGATAAAGTTGAGTGCATCCGACTAATGCCGACGGCGGTGGTGTGTGTTCGTGCCGCCGTGTGTATCCGGTCGGAACGGAGCAGACAAGGATGAGCCCACGCCCGGCCGGCAGGTCGGCGGTGGAGAGCGACCAAGGACTAAGAGACTCACGTGGCACGGGATTACTACGGACTGCTCGGCGTCGCCAAGAACGCGACCGACCAGGAACTCAAGCGCGCCTACCGCAAGCTGGCGCGTGAACTGCATCCCGACGTCAACCCCGACGAGGCGGCGCAGGCCAAGTTCAGGGAGGTGTCGACCGCCTACGAGGTGCTGACGGACCCGGAGAAGCGGCGCATCGTCGACCTGGGCGGTGATCCGCTGGAATCCGGCGGCGGTGGCGCGGGCGGATTCTCCGGTGCGGGTTTCGGTGGTCTCGGCGACGTCTTCGAAGCCTTCTTCGGTGGGATGAACACCTCCGGTGGCCAGCGCAAACCGCGCGGCCGGGTGCAGGCGGGCGCCGATTCGCTGTTGCGGACCAGGCTCAGCCTCGCCGAATGCGCGGTCGGCGTCACCAAACACCTGACCGTCGACACCGCGATCCTCTGCGACGTCTGCACCGGTGCGGGCACCAACGGCAACTCCAAGCCGGTGCGCTGCGAAACCTGTGGTGGCGCAGGCGAAGTCCAGTCGGTGCAGCGTTCCTTCCTCGGTCAGGTGATGACGGCGCGTCCGTGCCCCACCTGCCGCGGCGCCGGTGAGACCATCCCGGATCCCTGCCACAAATGCGGTGGTGACGGTCGGGTGCGCGCCCGCAGGGAGATCGCCGCGCCGATTCCGGCCGGTGTCGCCAGCGGGATGCGGGTTCGCCTGGCCGCCCAGGGCGAGGTCGGTCCCGGCGGCGGTCACGCGGGTGACCTCTACGTGGAGATCGTGGAGCAGCCGCACGACGTGTTCGTGCGCGACGGCGACGATCTGCACTGCACGGTCCGGGTCCCGATGGTGGACGCAGCGCTCGGCACCACCGTGGTCATCGACACCATCCTCGACGGCCCGACCGAACTCACCATCCAGCCCGGTACCCAGCCCAACGAGATCTCGGTGTTGCGCGGCCACGGAATGCCGCGCCTGCGTTCGGGCGCGCGCGGCGATCTGCTCGCGCACCTCGACATCGTGGTGCCGAGCAAACTCGACGGCAAACAGTCCGATCTGCTGCGCAAGTACAAGGGCATGCGTGAGCGCGACCGCGCCGAGGTCATGACGGCGCAGTCCGAACACAACAGCGGACTGTTCGCCCGGCTGCGCGCCTCGTTCAGCGGACGCTGACCCGTTGGCCGCCACGGTCTTCTATCTGGACGACATCCCGGAGACGGGCGCGGTGGCGGTCCTCGACGGTCAGGAAGGCCGTCATGCCGCCACCGTGCGCCGCATCCGGGTGGGTGAGCCGATCACGCTGTCGGACGGACGCGGACTGCTCGCCGAATCCGAGGTCGTCGCGACCCAGCGCGACCGGCTCGATCTGCGGATCCTGAATCGCACTGTCGCGCAACGGGTGACGCCCGCCGTCACGGTGATCCAGGCGGTGCCCAAATCGGATCGCTCGGAACTGGCCGTCGAATTGATGACCGAGGCGGGCGTCGACACCGTCGTGCCGTGGCAGGCCGCCCGCTGCATCGCCAACTGGGAGGGCAAAGCCGCCAAGGCGGTGGAGAAATGGCGTGCGGCCGCGCGTTCGGCGGCGCGCCAGTCCCGTCGCCCGTACATTCCCGAGGTGGCGGATCTGCATCGGACCCGCGAGATCGTCGATCTGGTCCGCACCGCCGTAACCGGTGGCGCGATCGTGGCCGCGCTGCACGAATCGGGGGCGGGCAAGTTCACCGAACTGCCGTTCGCCGGCGCGAGCGAGGTCGTCCTCGTCGTCGGCCCGGAAGGCGGTCTGGACGATTCCGAGATCGCGGCGCTCACCGAGGCCGGAGCCGCCCCGGTTCTGCTGGGGCCGACGGTGCTGCGTACCTCCACCGCCGCGACCGTGGCGCTCGGCGCGTTGGGCGCGCTCACCACCCGCTGGTAGACCCCCGAGCGTTCGGATGCCCGCGGTAGGGCGTCACCGTCACCCACGGCGCGGTTCGCGCCGCCGCCGCGCGTCGGAGCAACTGGCGGAAGTACTCTCGCGGAATCTCCGATATGGCGCCGCAGGAGCGGCATTCCAGCGCGCTCCTGGTGTGGATCTCACCCCACGACTTCCCGTTCACGCCGAATCCGGTGACCAACTGCCGAAGTCCGTGTTCCGCGGCGCGGCGACAGCGACGGCAGGGGATGTGCACCACGGCGAGAAACCGAACGGTGCGCCGAATCTCCCAGGGTACGAGCACGCCAAGCCTCACGATCGAATCTCGGCGTCGAGAGTACGGGAACCCGTCCGTGTGCGCCGGGTGCCCGTCCTGTGCTGCTCATACCCGATTATTCACTGTGTTGTGTCGGTGGGGCGCGTTAAACTTTGGGCAACGAAGGATCGAGACAGGAAGCAGGCTATAGCCACTTTTGAGAACACAAGGCGAGATCGGCGACCCGACCACACCCGCAGCAGGCACCGGTGCAGGCGACAGTGGGGGCTCGGGCCCCGCAGCGCGAACCGTGCGTTCCAGTATCGAACTCGCTCCCGAATCCGTGTTCCCGTTCCTCGGTTCGGCGGACCAGAATCTTCGTGAACTCGAGCAACTGCTCGACGCGGACATCCATGTCCGCGGCAATTTCGTCACCCTGACCGGTAAGGCCGCCGACGTGGCGCTGGCCGAGCGGGTGATCGAGCAGCTCGTCGCGCTGACCGGCCGCAATCGGGTGGTGACGCCGGAAGCGGTGCGGCACACGGTGTCGATGCTGACCGACGGAACCTCCGAATCCCCGGCGGAGGTGCTGAGCCTGGACATCCTGTCCCGGCGCGGCAAGACCATCCGGCCCAAGACGCTGAACCAGAAACGCTACGTCGACGCCATCGACACCAACACCATCGTGTTCGGCATCGGTCCGGCGGGCACCGGCAAGACCTACCTCGGCATGGCCAAGGCCGTGCAGGCGTTGCAGACCAAGCAGGTCAACCGGATCATCCTGACCCGTCCCGCCGTGGAGGCGGGGGAGCGGCTGGGCTTCCTGCCCGGCACGCTCAACGAGAAGATCGATCCGTACCTGCGCCCGCTCTACGACGCGCTGCACGACATGATGGATCCGGAGGCGATTCCGAAGCTCATGGCGGCCGGTGTCATCGAGGTCGCGCCCCTGGCGTACATGCGAGGCCGCGCGCAGCCGCTTCGCACGAAGGTGCTGACGCCTTCGGGATTCCGGCCTATCGGAGAGATTCGTGTCGGGGACTCGGTGATCGGGTCCGATGGTCGTCCCACAGAGGTGCTGGGCGTCTATCCGCAGGGGTTCAAGGAGATATATCGAGTACAGACCCAGGACGGAGCGTCGACTCTGGCCTCGGGCGATCATCTGTGGTCGGTGTATACCCGTGCTGATCGCCGCAGAGGTAAGCCTGCGCGGGTTCTCCAGACCAAGGAGATGATCGGCAATCTTCGCGCGGCTCATTATCATCGTTACGAACTTCCGCTGCTGAGCGCGGCGGTTCACTTCGAATCGCGCCAGGTCCCGATCGACCCGTACGCACTCGGACTGTTGCTCGGTGACGGCTGCCTCACCTGCTCCACGACTCCGTCGTTCGCGACGAACGATCCAGAACTCGCATCAGCACTCGCCGACGCTGTTCCGGGAATTGTCGCGCGCCGGAAGTCAGCGGTGGACTATGTGTTGAATCGCGTTCGTGTACCGGGCGACATGATTACCACCGCGAACCCGGTGACGAGCGCGGTCAGGGGATTGGGACTGGCGGGCACCCGTTCGGCGACCAAATTCGTTCCGCGCGACTATCTGCTGAATGATGCCGACGTCCGGCTCGGGCTTCTTCAGGGACTGCTCGATTCGGATGGCGGGCCCGCCACACAGGCCGGGCGTACCTGCCGTATCCAGTTCACCACCGTATCCCCACAGTTGCGCGACGATGTCGTGTTCCTCGTTCAGTCGCTCGGCGGAATTGCGCATGTCGGTTTCCGGCCCGCAGAGGGACGTGCACCCGGCAGAGCGAAGGGGCGACCGGTCGAACACCGGTCCGATGCTCATAGGCTGGATATTCGGCTGCCGGAGGGGATCGTGCCCTTCCGCCTGGCTCGCAAAGCTGCGAAATACGAGGAATTCGGCGGTGGTCAGCCGAAGCGTTTCATCGAGCGCATCGAATCCGAGGGGACCGAGGAAGCGGTCTGCATCAGGGTTGCTGCCGCGGACTCCCTGTATGTCACCGAGGATTTCCTGCTCACGCACAACACGCTCAACGATTCCTTCATCATTCTCGACGAGGCGCAGAACACCACGGCCGAGCAGATGAAGATGTTCCTGACCCGGCTCGGCTTCGGCTCGAAGATCGTGGTGACCGGTGACGTCACCCAGGTCGATCTGCCGACCGGCGCCAGGTCCGGACTGCGGGCGGCGAGTGAGATCCTCACCGGTATCGAGGACATCCATTTCGCCCAGCTCACCAGCAGCGATGTGGTCAGGCACCGGCTGGTCTCCGATATCGTCGACGCCTACGAGAAGTTCGAATCCGATACCCGCCCCGCCGTCGGCGAGCACTACCCGGGAAACCGGGCGCAGCGTCGCGCCGCGGGCCGCGGTGACCGGCGGTAATCGAAGACGCGGTACCCGACGGCGTCCGGATCATCCGGGCGCCGTCGGCGTCTGTACGGCCGACGCGGTACGGCCGGGAGCGGCGTTGTCGCGGGGGTCTCGACGCGGTGCGGTTCGTGGCGGGGTTGCGGGCGGACCCGGTCCGATGGCGGCCGATAGGCTGTGCGGGTGAGCATCGAGATCGCCAACGAGTCGGGGATCGACGTACCCCAAGAAGGCCTGGTCAGCGTCGCGCGTTTCGTGATCGCCCGCTTGGACGTGCACCCGGCGGCGGAACTGTCGATGGTGCTCGTCGACCTCGACACCATGGCGGATATGCACATGCGCTGGATGGACCTGCCGGGTCCGACGGACGTGATGTCGTTCCCGATGGACGAGCTCGAACCGGGCGGCAGGCCCGACAGCCCCGAACCGGGTCCGTCCATGCTCGGCGATATCGTGCTGTGCCCCGAGTTCGCGGCCACCCAGGCGCGCAAGGTCGGGCATTCGCTCGATCACGAACTCGCGCTGCTCACCGTGCACGGCGTCCTCCATCTGCTCGGCTACGACCATGCCGAGCCCGAGGAGGAGAAGGAGATGTTCGCGTTGCAGGCCCAACTGCTCGAGGAGTGGTACGAGAGCCTGCGCGAGGCCGAGCGCCGCGCCGAACTCGCCGAACGCGACGCCCGTCTGCTCGGCAAGGCTGGTTTCACCACACCGGGTGACGCTCTGGGCCCGGCGTGAGTTCACTGACCCTCGTTCTACTCGCGTGCCTGCTCGTCCCGGTGGGCGGTTTGTTCGCCGGCATCGATTCCGCCCTCAACACCGTCTCCCCGGCCCGCCTCGACGATATGGTGCGCGCCGAGCGGTCGGGTGCGGTGCGTCTGCGCCGCATCGTCGCCGACCGTCCGCGCTATGTGAATCTCATGGTGCTGCTGCGCATCCTGTGCGAGATCAGCGCCACCGTGCTGCTGGCGGCGGCGCTCATCGAGATCTGGAACGACAATTGGGCGCTGCTGATCACCGCCGTGGTGATGGTGCTGGTGGATTACGTCGTGATCGGGGTCGGCCCGCGCACCCTGGGCCGACAGCACGCCTATTCCCTTGCCCTCGTGGCGGCGCTGCCGTT
Source organism: Nocardia noduli (assembly GCF_019038455.1). Taxonomy (NCBI): domain Bacteria; kingdom Bacillati; phylum Actinomycetota; class Actinomycetes; order Mycobacteriales; family Nocardiaceae; genus Nocardia; species Nocardia noduli. The sequence continues at coordinate 22,090 of NZ_JAFMPL010000031.1, read as the reverse complement.
GCAGTTCATCGGCATGGTGCTCGGTCCGATCAGCCGTCTGCTCATCCTCATCGGTAACGCGATCACCCCGGGTAAGGGATTTCGCAACGGGCCCTTCGCCTCGGAGATCGAATTGCGCGAAGTCGTCGAGATGGCCGGTGAGCGCGGCGTCGTGGCCGACGAGGAGCGGCGGATGATCCAGTCCGTCTTCGAACTCGGCGACACCGCCGCGCGCGCGGTCATGGTGCCGCGCACCGAGATGGTCTGGATCGAAGCGGACAAGACGGCGTCACAGGCGATGTCGCTCGCGGTGCGCAGCGGCCATTCGCGTATTCCGGTCGTCGGCGAGAACGTCGACGACATCCTGGGTGTCGTCTACCTGAAAGATCTTGTGCCGTACGCGGATCGGAGCAGGAAGGTGCGGGTGCGCGAGGTGATGCGCCCGGCCGTCTTCATGCCCGATTCCAAACCGCTCGACGATCTGCTCGACGAGATGCAGCGCCGTCGCAATCACATGGCGTTGCTGGTGGACGAATACGGCGGCATCGCCGGTCTGGTCACCATCGAGGACGTCCTGGAGGAGATCGTCGGCGAGATCGCCGACGAATACGACACCGACGAGACCCCGCCGGTGGAAGATCTGGGTGAGGGCCGTTACCGGGTGTCGGCGCGGTTGTCGGTGGAAGATCTGGGTGAGCTGTACGGCCTGGAGATCGAGGACGAGGATGTCGACACCGTCGGCGGCCTGCTCGCGCACGAACTGGGCCGGGTGCCGCTGCCCGGTTCCAAGGTGGTCGCGTACGGGCTGGTCCTGCGCGGCGAGGGCGCCGCGGACGCCAGGGGGCGGATGCGGGTGCACACGGTCGTGGTGCGACGCGCGCCGCAGCGGGTGCGCGAGAAGTCGGAGGACGACCGCGCGGCGGGTGAGAAGAACGGCAAGCGGAAAGGCAATGGATCGGATCGGGAGAGCCCGGCCGATCGTCACGAGGACGGAGACACCGATGATTGAATTGGATGCCGAGGACAACAAGCTGGTGGTTCTTGCTCGCGGTGCGCTCGCGCGGACCGGCGGCGTGAGCGGTGCCGCGATCCGCGATACCGACGGCCGCACCTACGCGGCGGGCGAGGTGACACTGGACGCGTTGCGGCTGACCGCACTGCAATCCGCGGTCGCCGCCGCGATCTCGAGCGGCGCGGAGGGTTTCGAAGCGGCCGCGGTGGTCGGCGGCAGGTTCTCCGACGCCGGTGTCGGTGCGGTGCGCGAGGTTTCGCCCGCCGCGCGGATCGTGTTCACCGATCGCGACGGCGCGGTCTTCGAGATCGTCGACGACTCCGAGGACGCAGCTGCCACAGCTGCCACAGCGGTCACCGCCGAGGTGCGGGGTGGCTGACGGTCGCGCGGGTGACTCCGCCGAATTCCGTTCGGGCTTCGTCTGTTTCGTCGGCAGACCCAATACCGGCAAGTCGACGCTGACCAACGCCCTTGTCGGTGCGAAGATCGCGATCACCTCCTCGCGTCCGCAGACCACGCGGCACACCATTCGCGGCATCGTGCACCGCGACCACACGCAGCTGATCCTGGTCGACACCCCGGGCCTGCATCGTCCGCGCACCCTGCTCGGGCAGCGCCTCAACGATCTGGTGCGCGACACCTACTCCGAGGTCGACGTCATCGCGCTGTGCATCCCCGCTGACGAGAAGATCGGTCCCGGCGATCGGTGGATCGTGCAGCAGATCAAGCAGATGGCGCCCAAGACCACCGTGCTCGGCGTGGTCACCAAGATCGACAAGGTGAGCCGCGACGAGATCGCCGCCCAACTGCTCGGGCTGTCCCGGCTGCTCGGTCCCGACGCCGACGTGGTGCCGGTCTCGGCGGTCAAGGGTGAGCAGGTCGAGGTACTCGTCGACGTCATCGCCTCGAAGATGCCGGAAGGTCCCGCCTTCTACCCCGACGGCGAGCTGACCGACGAGCCGGAGGAAACCCTCATGGCCGAGCTCATCCGCGAGGCCGCGCTCGAGGGCGTGCGCGACGAACTCCCGCATTCGCTGGCCGTCGTCATCGAGGAGGTGCTGCCGCGCGAGGAGAACGAGGACATGCTCGACGTGCACGCCCTGCTCTACGTCGAGCGCCCGAGCCAGAAGGCGATCGTCATCGGCAAGGGCGGTGCCAGGCTCAAGGAGGTCGGCACCAACGCCCGCCAGCAGATCGAACATATCCTCGGCGTGCGGATCTACCTGCATCTGCACGTGAAGGTCGCCAAGGATTGGCAGCGCGATCCCAAACAGCTGGGCAAACTCGGCTTCTAGCTCACCACCAGGGTTCGGGGCGTCGGCGTTCCCAGTGCAGCTCCGATTCCACCTGCGCCGCGAGCGAGACCAGCAGCGGTTCCGAACTCGCGGTGCCCATGAGCTGGGCGCCGATGGGCAATCCGTCGTCGGTGAACCCGGCGGGGATGTTCACACTCGGCCAGCCGAGCACGTTCCACGGCCAGGTGTAGGGACACGCGGCGGTGATGAGGTTGTTGGTGTCGTTCACGCCGATGCCGTCGATATCGGTCGCGCGGGGCGGCGGCGTGGCGGTGGTCGGCGCGAGCACCAGGTCGTAGTCGCGGAAGAACGATCCGATTCGCCTGTGCAGCAACGGTTCCGCTTGACGGGCGGCGAACAGCGCCGGTCCGTTGAGCAGCCGCCCGAAGCGGACGTTGGCGCGGGTGCGCGGATCGACCACCGCGCCGGGCATGGTGTCGCAGACCCGGCTGATACCGGCCATGGACCGGGGCAGGAACGACGCGCCGATCATGAGGCCGTAGTGCAGGTCGGCGACGGTCACCGAATGGCCGAGCGCGCGCAGCGTCGTCGCCATGCGCAGGACCGCGGCTTCGACCTGCGAGTCCAGCGCGGTTCTGGTGGCGGTGAAGGGGATGCGCAGGGAGAGCGCGATCCGCAGGCTGCCGGGATCGCGTCCCACGGCGTCGGAGACGGTGACCGGCGCGGGGGTGTGCAGGTCGCCCGCGTGCGGACCGGCCGCGAGATCGAGGAGTAGCGCCGCGTCGGCGACGGTGCGGGCCAGCGGTCCGTTGACGGTGAGGCCGTGGAACGCCTCGGGCAACGGCCAGGTGGAGATGCGCCCGCGCTGGGGTTTGATGCCGACCAGATTCGTCCATGCCGCCGGGATGCGGACCGAGCCCGCGCCGTCGGAACCCAGTGCGGCAGGGACCAATCCGGCCGCGACGGCCGCCGCCGAGCCGCCCGATGACCCGCCCGGGGTGCGTTCGGCGTGCCAGGGATTGCGGGTGTGGCCGAAGGCGGCGCCGCTGGTGAAGGGCAGTTGGCCGAGTTCGCAGGTATTGGTCTTGCCGACGATCACCGCGCCCGCCGCGCGCAGTCTGCGCACCGATTCGGCGTCCTCGGTCTTGGGCGCGAATTCGCCGCCGCAGCCGAACGCCGTCGGCTCGCCCGCGATATCGGTGTCGTCCTTGACCGCGATCGGCACGCCGAGCAGGGGAAGACGTTCGCCCGCCGCGATCCGGCGATCGGCGTCGGCGGCTTCGGCCAGCGCCTTCTCGCGCCGGACGACGCGGAAGGCGTTGAGCGTCGGCTGGCTGGCCTCGATGCGGTCGAGGGCGGACGTGACGGCCTCGGTCGAGGTGAGGGTGCCGTCGGCCAGGTCGGCGGCGAATCGCGCGAGCCCCCGGTGCGGCGCGGCGAAGGCGCTGGGTGCCGGGTGGTCTGTGGGGTCGGGCACCGCCGCGAGCCTCCCGCGTTCGGACGCGGTCATCCGATCTCCCTTGTTCGGCCTGTGGATGTGAACGGTAGCGCGCATCTGGTCAACCGTCCACATCAGTTATCGCGTTCCGGGCCGGAAACGCACCGTCCGTATCCGGAACGTGTCGAACCCGTGTCACGGTCACGACCTGTGCGGGCGTGGACATACATTCCGTATGTATGTAAAAATTACCGGGAAGGCTCACCACTGCGAGAGGCGAACACCATGGCAATCAGTCCCGCGCTCGGCGCCGCCCACGAGATCGACCTGCCCGGCGGCCGCGTCGAATACCACGACACCGGAGCGGGCGCGCCCGTGCTGTTCGTGCACGGCCTGCTCGTCAACGCCGATCTCTGGCGTCATGTGGTGCCCGCCGTCGCCGCCGCCGGTCATCGCTGTCTGACCCCGACACTGCCGCTGGGCGCGCACACCATCCCCGTGCCCGACGCGGATCTCACCCCGAACGGTCTCGCCGACCTGCTCGCCGTTTTCCTGGAACGGCTCGACCTCACCGACGTCACGGTGGTCGCCAACGACACCGGGGGAGCGATCACCCAGGTGCTGCTGACCCGCAGGCCGGAACGTATCGGCCGCGTCGTGCTGGCCTCGGTCGACAGTTACGAGGCCTTCCTGCCGCAGCCCTTCACCGCTCTCGGCGTACTGGCCCGAATCCCCGGCTCGATCCGGCCGTTCACCGAATTGATGCGGATCCGGGCGCTGCATCGGCTGCCACTGGCCTTCGGGCTGGTGGCCAAGCGGCCGGTGCCGCCCGAGATCGCCGATTCCTACCTGCTGCCGAGCCGCGGTTCGGCCGCGATCCGAAAAGACCTGCGCCGCTTCCTGATCACCGCGCGCCGTCGCTACACCCTGGAGGCGGCGCGGCATTTCGCCGACGTCCGGGTTCCGGTCCTGCTGGTCTGGGCGCGCGAGGACAGGATCTTCCCGATCGAATTCGCCGAACGCCTGGCCCGCGACCTGCCGGATGCGACCCTGACCCTCGTCGACGACTCGTACACCTTCCTCCCGGAAGACCAGCCCGAGTTGCTCACCCGGCGGATTCTGGAGTTCACTCGGCTGCATGCCACGCCGTAGCCAGGAGGATCGCTCCCGCACCACCAGGGCCGCGCTCGAACAGGCGGGTCGCCGCCTGTTCACCGAGCGCGGCTTCGCGGGTACCTCGGCGGAGCAGTTGGTCGCCGAGGCCGGCGTCACCCGTGGTGCGCTGCACCACCACTACGGCGACAAACGCGGACTGTTCCTCGCCGTCCTCGAACAGTTGGAGTCGGACAACACCGCCGAGATCGAGCGGGCGATCGACGCGGCGCAGACCGAGGACGTGCTGGTCTCCGTCGCCGTCGGACTCGACGTCTTCCTCGGGATCTGCCAGCGGCCCGAGATGATCCGCATCGCCCTGTTCGACGCCCCCGCCGTCCTCGGCTGGGAACAGTGGCGCGAGCTGGAAGCCCGCTACGGCCTCGGCCTGATCGTCTCCCAGTTGGAGCGGGCCCGCGACGACGGCCTGATCGCCGACGCCCCACTGCGGACCCTGGCCCAACTCATCCTCAGCGCGGTGTCGGAGGCGGGGCTGATCGTCGCCCACGCCCCCGACAAGGACACCGCCCGCGCCCAGGCCATGCATTCGCTGATGCTGCTGGTCGGCGGGCTCCTGGCGGGACAGAAGTCCTGACCTGCTCCGGTGTCGTAGCCGTGCGCGGGGTTGTGAGATGTGCGCGTCCGAACGCCGCCCGGTACTGAATCCGACTGTCGGGAAAGCGATTACGTCTGCGGGATCAGGGCCTGCTGGATCTCCTCGTTGACCAGATCGAAATTGATCTGCGCCCCCGCCATCGCCCCCGCCGCGGCCGCAGCGCCGACCTGTGCGGACAGATCGGTGACATTGCCCGCCACCCAGACCCCGGGCGCCTCGGTACGTCCCGTCGGATCGGTGGGAATGTGCTCACCCATACCGGATGGATGGGCGACGGGCACCAGGCCGAGCGGAGCGAGGAATCCGGCGCGCGCGACCATCCGGGACGCCACGGCCACCGCGTCACGCGCGACGAGCGTTCCGTCGGTGAGGCGAACGCCGACGAGTCGGTCGTCCGCGATCTCCACCGACGCGACATCGCCGTCGACCACCCGAATACCCCTGGCGTCCAACTGCGCGGCCTGTTCGGCTGTCGGCGGCGCGATGTCGGCGAAATACACGACATCCGCGCTCAACTGCCGGAACAGCAGCGCCTGGTGCACCGACATCGGCCCGGTGCCGAGCACCCCGATCGCCTGGTCCCGGACCTCCCATCCGTGGCAGTACGGGCAGTGGACGACGTCCCTGCCCCAGCGCTGCCGCAGCCCCGGGATATCGGGGATCTCATCGACCAGCCCGGTCGCCACCAACACCCTGCGCCCCCGAACCGCGCGCCCGTCGGCCAGCGTCACGGTGAAACCTTCCTCACCCAGCTCGACCGCGACCACGTCACCGTCGACGATGTGCCCGCCGTAGCCGCGCACTTCCGTACGCCCGCGTTCCAGCAACTCCGACGGCGCGATCCCGTCGAGGGCCAAAAGTCCGTGCACCCCTTCGGCCGGTGCGTTCCTGGGCCGACCGGCATCGATCACCACCACCGAACGTCGCGACCTGCCCAGCATCAGCGCACCGTTCAAACCCGCCGCGCCACCACCGACGATCACCACGTCATAGCTATTTTCCAACTGATCGGTCATCGGGACCACCTCCTGGGACGACCATGCGTGACATAGTTCGAAGATGGCAACCTTCTTTGCTGATATGGCAAAGTGGATGTCATGGATATCGACTTCGACCGAGCACTGGACGCGGTCGGGCCACGCCTGCGCGCACTGCGCAAACAGCGCGAGACCACGTTGGCCGACCTGTCCACGCGTACCGGAATCTCGGTGAGCACGCTGTCGCGGCTGGAATCCGGCGCCCGCAAACCCACCTTGGAACTGCTGTTCCCGCTGGCCCGCGCGCATGGGGTCACTCTCGACGAACTCGTCGACGCGCCGACCACCGGTGATCCGCGCATCCACCTGCGTCCGGTGACCAACCACGGCATGACCATGGTCCCGCTGACCCGTCGGGCGGGCGGCATCCAGGCGTACAAGATCGTGATCGAGGCCGGAAGTGCCCGCAGGGAGCCCGAGCCCAAGACCCACGAGGGCTACGAGTGGATCTACATCCTCAACGGGCGGTTGCGCGTCGTGCTCGGCGAGCACGATCTGATCCTCGTCCCCGGCGAGGCGGCCGAATTCGACACCCGCCAGCCGCACTGGTTCGGCGCGGCCGACGACGACGCGGTCGAATTCCTCTCGCTGTTCGGCAAACAGGGGGAGCGCGCGCATTTCCGCGCCCGGCCGCAGAGCCGGGCCGGATAGCGATCGCCCCTCCGCCACTCCCTTCTCGGGCGTTGTCGCCGCAGCGTGGGAGGATGACCCCGTGCGTTTGTATCGGGACGAGGCAGTGGTGGTGCGCCAGCACAAACTGGGCGAGGCGGACCGCATCGTCACGCTGCTCACGCGCAGATACGGCCTGGTCAGAGCGGTGGCCAAGGGGGTAAGGCGCACCAAGTCGCGATTCGGAGCCAGACTCGAACCCTTCGCCTACATCGATGTGCAACTCCATCCGGGACGCACGCTGGACGTGGTCACCCAGGTGCACACGATGGAGGCGTTCGCCGCCGACATCATCGACGACTACGGCCGCTACACCACCGCCTGCGCGATCCTGGAAACCGCCGAACGCCTGGCGGGCGAGGAACGCGCGCCCGCGCCCAAACTGCACGCGCTCACCGCGAGCGCGCTGCGCGCCATCGCGGCCAAACAGCGCCCGCACGAACTGATACTCGACGCGTTCCTGTTGCGCGCCATGGGTTTCGCCGGATGGGCGCCCGCGCTGGACGAATGCGCGAAATGCGCCACCCCCGGTCCGCATCGCGCCTTCCACGTCGGCGCGGGCGGCGCGGTCTGCGTGCACTGCCGTCCGCCCGGCGCGGCCACGCCAGCGCCGGGCGTCTTCGATCTGTTGATCGCCCTGCTGCGCGGCGAGTGGGATTACGTCGCGACGGTGCCCGATTCGGTGCGCAATCAGGCCAGCGGACTGGTGGCGGCGCATCTGCAATGGCATCTGGAACGGCAATTGCGCACGCTGCCGTTGATCGAGCGGTCCGCCTCCGTGTCGTCGGTGTCCGCGGCGGGCGGGCGGCACGTGGCGGGTTAGGTGGCGGTCGTGCGGGGATCGTGTGGCGGATGCGTGGATGGCTGTTCGCCCGGCCCGGCGCATCAGGCAGGATGGACCCCGTGATCCTCCGCCGAGACTCCACTACGACAAGGCCGAGCAAGACCGGATCGGACAGCGACCGGACAGTCCGCCCGCCGTCCCCGCACCCCTCGGGTGCCGTGCCGCCGGAACTGCCGATCGAATTCGTGCCGAAACATGTGGCCTTGGTGATGGACGGCAACGGCCGGTGGGCGCAGGAGCGGGGACTGCCACGCACCGCCGGACACGAGCGCGGCGAGGCGGTCCTGATGGACACCGTCGAGGGCTGTATCCAGATCGGGGTGAAGTGGCTGTCGGCCTACGCCTTCTCCACCGAGAACTGGCGGCGCAGCCCCGACGAGGTGCGCTTCCTCATGGGCTTCAACCGTGACGTCATCCGCCGCCGCCGCGACGAGATGCACGAGATGGGCGTGCGGGTGCGCTGGGCCGGTCGGCGACCGCGCCTGTGGCGCAGCGTGATCAACGAACTCGAGACCGCCCAGGAGTTGACCAAGGACAACACGGTGATGACCCTCACCATGTGCGTCAACTACGGTGGCCGTGCCGAGATCGCCGATGCCGCAAGGGAAATCGCGCGTCGCGTGGCGGCGGGTGAGATAGATCCGGAGCGGATCACCGAGGCGACGCTCGCTCAGTACATGGACGAACCGGATATGCCCGACGTCGATCTGTTCCTGCGGCCGTCCGGTGAGTTCCGCAGTTCGAACTTCCTGATCTGGCAGTCCGCCTACGCCGAATACGTCTACCAGGAAACACTTTTCCCCGATTTCGATCGACGTAACCTGTGGGACGCCTGTCTCGAGTACGCTTCGCGTGACCGCCGCTTCGGCGGTACCAAGTGAACGGTGGTGCGGAGATGGACTCGGCGGTCACCCCCGAGCAGGAACTACAGGCGCGCGCGGGCGCGTGTCTGTCGATCTACGATGTCGACGTCCGCGTCGACCCCGAGGGCTCGATCGGATTCGAATACGAGGGTTCCCTGTGCTCGCTGCGCGCGGTGAGTCTGGCGCCCGGCCTGGACGTGCTGACGCTGACCTGCGTGCTGGCCTGGGACCGTCCGCTGAAACCGCAACTGCACAAGCGGGTCGCCGAACGCAACAACGCCCTGCAATTCGGTTCGCTCACGGTGATCGCCCACGGCAAACTCGCCGATGTCATCCTGCGCTACACCTTCCCGGCCGCGGGCCTGGACGATCAGGCGCTGGCGACCATGCTCGTGCTGGTGCTGTCGGGCGCCGCTCGCGCCAGGCCGGGCCTGCTCCAGCCGTAGGCGGATCTCGGGCGCCGAGGTGTCACCCGGTCGCCCTCGGCGACCGGCGGCAGGATCCGGCCCCGGACCTGAACCGGGTCGGCGACGGTCACGCGCTGCCCGAGCTCGGCGGCGTGGTCCAGACGGGATCCGATCGGGCCCCCGCGTGCCCGAACCCGCGTCGCAACCTGCATGTAGCCCTGAGTTTGCCAGGTGGTGGCACGATCGGACCATGCCCGACGATTCCCGCTATCCCGTGGCCCGCTCCGATGACGGACGCTCCTTCGTCATCGCAGACTCCGTCGGTAGCTCGTTCATAGCCGGTTCCCTCATCGTGGTGCACGCCGGTGGCACGCGGCAGCTGGCGATGGTCGAGGAACGGAGTCAGACCACACCCGCGCGGTTGCGCGGGCGCCTGATCGGCGAACTGGCCGTCGACGGCATCGATACCGGGGCCAGTCACGCCTTCGACAGCGGTCGCGTCGAGCCGGTCGACTCGCGGATCGTGCAGACCCTGCACGACACCACCGGCGCGGTACTCGACGTCGGCGTGAATCTCACCCCGCCGTTCGGTCCGGCCCGGCTGCTGCCGACGAGATTCAACCGGCACACCTTCTGGTGCGGTCAGAGCGGCTCGGGGAAAACCTATGCCCTCGGCGTCGTCCTCGAACAACTCATCGCGCACACGGCCCTGCCGATGGTGATCTTCGATCCGAATTCCGACTACGTCCGCCTCGGTGAACTGCATCCCGGCGCCACCGGCCCCGCCGCGGATGCGTTGCGGGAGCGCGATATCCGCGTATTGCGCCCGCACGACGCCGCGGCCCCGCTGCGCGCCAGGTTCACCGCGCTGCCGCTCCCGTCCAAGGCCGCGGTGTTGCGGATCGACCCGATCGTGGACCGCGAGGAATTCGGCGAACTCCTGCGCATGTCCGCGCTGATGACCGCCGCCGAACTCGACGAAACGCTGCCCAAGCTGCTGGGTTCGGACAATCCCGCCCAGCGCCGGCTGGCGTTGCGCATCCAGAACCTCGGGCTCAACACCTGGGAGGTGTGGGCGCGCGGGGATACCGCCGTGACCGATATCGTCGCGCAGCGTCCGGACGCCACCGTCCTGGATCTCGGCGGATTCTCCACGAGCGAACAGCAACTCGTGGTGGCGCTCGCACTGCTCGACGATCTGTGGGCGCGCAGGGAGGAGCGCCGTCCGTTACTTCTCGTCATCGACGAGGCGCACAATCTCGCTTCGCCGCGCCTGGACTCCTCGATCGCGGTCTCGGTGCGTGAGCGGCTGATCCAGATCGCCGCGGAAGGACGCAAATTCGGACTGTGGCTGCTGCTCTCGACCCAGCGGCCGACCAAGGTCCATCCTGGCATCCTGTCCCAGTGCGACAATCTGGCGCTGATGAAGATGACCTCACCGTCCGATCTCGCCGAACTCGGCACCTATTTCGGATACGCGCCCACCGCGCTGCTCGAGCGCTCGCCGTGGTTCCGTCAGGGCGAGGCGCTGTTCGCGGGCGGGTTCGTGCCCGCCCCGTCGCTGCTGAAGGTGCACGCCCGATTGACCCCGGAGGGCGGCAGCGACGTGCGCGTGCCGCTACGGTGAACCGCTAACCGCCCTGTGCGGCGGACTCACCGTAGGGGAGCAGGGTCCGAACACCGCGCGCCAGCGTCTCCGGCGTGATGTCGCCGATGATCAGGTGTTGCAGGATGAAGCCGGGCAGCAGGCCGATGATGGCCACCGCGACCGCGTGGGTGTCGGCGTCCGCCGGGAGCCAGCCCGCGGCCCGCATCCGCTCCGCGTAGTCCTCCCAGACCCCGCGCATGGCGAGAATGGCCTCCCGCACGTAACCGGTCGCCTCCGGGTTGACCAGGGCGAGTGACCAAGCCTGTGGGGCCAGCCGCACCGGTCCTTCCGGTCCGCTGCGCGCGACGATGTTCCTGGCGATGAGGGTGATCACCTCGGCGGGGGTCGGCAGGGGTTCGGCGCTGATCGCCTCGGCCATGGTGCCCCTGAGCTCGATCATCGTCTGGGTGGCCAGCGCGGCGATGATGTCGTCCTTGCTCTTGAAATACCGGTAGACCGCGCCTGCGGAGAGCCCGGATTCGGCGAAGACGTCCTGCATGGAGGAGTCGTGGAAGCCCTTGCGGGCAAAGCACAGGCGGGCGGCGTCCAGAATCTGCTGCCTGCGGCGTTCCAGATGTTCTTCGCTGACTCGGGGCATGAACCCAAAGTAAAACGAATATCCGTTCTTGACAACCTTCCGCCGCCGTGCGACCGTGAAATCAATAAAGAACGGTCATTCGATTTTCGGGAGAAAGTCATGAACACCACCCAGCGAGCATTCGCGGTCGGACTCGCCGCCGCCCTGCTCCAGGCCCTGATGCTGATCGCCTTCGCCTGGCCCGCCGCCAATATCGAACCGCGTGATCTGCCCATCGCGGTCACCGGTCCGCAGGCCCAGCAGGTCGCCGAACGGCTGAATGCCCAACTTCCCGACGCCTTCGAGATCACCACCCCGGCCGACGAAGCCGCGGCCCGCGCCGCCATCGTCGACCGCGAGGTCTACGGCGCCGTCCTCACCGGCGGCAGCGCACCACGGGTCCTCGTCGCCTCTGGCGCGAGTCCCGCTGTCGCACAGCAACTCACGGCCTTGGCCCAGCAGTTGTCCGGCGTGCCGTCCGCGGCCGTCGAAGACGTCGTCGCCGCCGACGTGGACGATCCGCGCGGCACCGCCTTCGGCGCGATGGTGCTGCCCCTGGTGATGTCGGGCATCGCAGCCGGCGTCCTGCTCAGCCTCCTCATTCCCACCCCCGCCACCCGTATCGCCGGACTCGCCACCTTCGGCGTGGTGGGCGGATTGCTCGGCATGGCGATCATCCAGGGCTGGATGTCGGTCGTGCCCGGCTCCTATCTCGCCCTGGCCGCGGTCGCGGGTCTGGTCTCCTTCGCGGTCGCCGGTGCGGTCGTCGGCCTGGCCTCGGTCGTCGGACGCCCCGGGATCGGTATCGCGGCACTCACCATGCTGCTGATCGGCAACCCGTTCTCGGCCGCCACCTCCGCCCCAGAACTGCTGCCGCAGCCGTGGGGCGCCATCGGCCAGTACCTCCCGCCCGGCGCGGCCTCCACTCTGCTCCGCTCGGTCGCCTTCTTCGACGGCGCCGGGGCCGCGAAACCGCTGACGGTGCTGCTGGTCTGGGCCGTGGTGGCGGTGACGCTGATCGGTGTCGCGGTACTGCGCGGTCGCCGCGCCGAGGCCGAACCGGTTCCGGCGGCGTCACCCGAACCGGTCCCGGCCGTCTGAGCGCGACGCGAATCCCGCTGTAGCCCGGTCGCACCCGTTCGACCGGGTGCGATCGGACGCTGTGCTGCTTGTCCTGTGCCGCCCGACCGAACCGACGCGGTCGCACCCGCCGACAGCCGTGGTCGCCGAAGTCCGGTGCACGGACACGACCGTCGAACAGGGCCGACGTTCGTGTCCGGGGCGTCGGTCAGCTCACCGTGAACGGCATCGACGCCGCGGTCCCCGGATCCTTGTCCGCGTTGTAGGTCACCACGTACTGCCCGGCGGTGGGCGTCGGCACCACGAAGATCACGTAGTTCAGCGGATTGTCGATGGTCTCGCCGCGTCCGAGCAGTTCGTTGATCGTGCCCCGGAAATCGGCGACCACGGTCCGGCCGTCCGGTGTCTTCAGGCTGAAGTACTGGTAGTAGATATTGGTCCCGCCGTCGGAAATCCCGGCGCCGCCGACGAGTTTGATACGCAGCGCCAGTTCGTCCTTACCGCGTTCGTTCTTCGCGTAACTCGGACCGAGTGTGGCCCCGGTGATCTCGACGGTGGTCGGATCCTGCACCAGGGTGCCGGTGATCGGCAGGGCTCTCGGCTGGACGCTCTCGACCTTGCTCGACGCGGCCAGCGGAATCCGGGTCTGGTTGTCCGACGCCTCGCCGTAGACCACGGTGAGGGTGTCGAGCAGATGATCGGCGTCCTTGAGTACCTGCACCGGGGTGGTGACCTTGCCGGTGGCCGACCCCTTGCCGGGCACGGTCGGATTGTCGAAACCGGCTCCGCCGTCGACCTCCCTGCCCATTTCGAGATGGGAGTTGTTACTCAACGTCGCGGCCTCGAGTCCGGTGTTCTCGTAGGTGATGTCGATGAGCACCTTGGCTCCGCCGTATTCGTCGGGCACCACCGTCGCCTTGTCCACGGTGATCTCGAAACCCTCGAACCAGCCGGTCTTACCGACCGTTCGGACGACGGCCCGACCGGGGCTGTCGGCGGAGTCGGGCTGCGCGCCGGGGCCCGCCGGAGCCTGCGGACCGCCTACTCCGCCTTCGGCGCTGGTGACCGGCGTTCCGGTGGTCTCCTCGTCCAGGCAGGCCGACGTGAGCAATACCGAGAAGCCGAGCAGCGCGGCCGCCCCGATCCGGGTGACGCGATATATCCTTGCGGCGCGTACAGATTCTCGCACGCTTCCTCCCTGGGTAAGGAATCAAGTGTTGATCGATTCCCAGGTGAATAAGCGCTGATCCGCCCGATGTTAACCCCGCCGTATCAGGGTTTTCCGCCGCTGTCGGCGGCCGCGCAACCGCGACAGCTGCCGAAGATCTCCATGGTGTGACTCACGTCGGTGAAACCATGTTCTCCCGCAATGGATTCCGCCCACGCCTCGACCGTCGGCCCCTCCACCTCGACCGTGCGTCCGCAATGCCTGCACACCAGATGGTGGTGGTGGCCGTTGGAACACTGGCGGTAGACCGATTCGCCGGAATCGGTGCGCAGCACGTCGACCAGGCCCGCGTCGGCCAGCGATTGCAGGGTGCGGTAGACCGTGGTCAGACCGATCCCCTCGCCGCGGCGGCGGAGTTCGTCGTGCAGTTCCTGGGCCGAGCGGAATTCCTCGATATCGCCGAGCAGCGCGGCGATGGCACTGCGTTGACGGGTGCTCCGGATACCGACCGACTTGTGCGTATCCAGGGTTTTGTCAGGCACGGATCAACCTTCCTCGGCGTGCGCGACGGCGTCGACGACGATATGTGCCAGATGATCGTCGACGAGTTCGTAGAGCACCTCGCGCCCGGACCGCTCGCCGTGGACGACGCCCGCCGATTTGAGAATGCGCAGGTGCTGGCTGACCAACGGCTGGGTCACGCCGAGCGCGTCGACCAGCTCGTGTACGCAACGCGGCGATTCACGCAGTTGCAGCACGATGGCGATGCGCACGGGCGCCGCGAGGGCGCGCAGCAATTCGCCCGCGTCTTCCAGGACGCCCCGGGTCGGCAGCGGGGCGGGGCCGGGGGACCGGTAGGGGTTGTGCGAATGAGCGGTAGCGGCTTCGGCGGACATCGAATCACTCCTTAATGGAAAGCGATCCCATTTTGATATGCATGGGTGCGCATGTCAAATGCGACATGCGCGGCTCGCACCATCGAGACCTGCGCGGCCCACGACGCCTCGGGGGTATGCGCCCGCGAGAGACCGGGAGTTCCGCCTCGGGATGTATGCCCACCGTACGCGCCGTGACAACACCTGTGCGGTGGAAAACCCGTTGGCCGCTGCCGATAGTCTGTACACGACATATGTCTCCGGGCGACCTCCGCATCGGAAGTTCGCATCCGGACAAACACTCGCAGTGAACGGAGAACTCTCGCGTGGCACCCAAGTCGAAGGTGGACACCGTTGCCAACCTCGCCAAGCGCCGGGGTCTGGTGTACCCGTGCGGTGAGATCTACGGAGGCACCAAGTCGGCATGGGACTACGGTCCGCTCGGTGTCGAGCTCAAGGAGAACATCAAGAAGCAGTGGTGGCGGTCCATGGTCACCAGCCGCGAGGATGTCGTCGGTCTCGATTCGTCGGTGATCCTGCCGCGCGCGGTGTGGGAGGCGTCGGGTCACGTCGCGACCTTCACCGATCCGCTGGTCGAATCGCTGCACACGCACAAGCGCTACCGGGCCGATCACCTGCTCGAGGCGTACGAGGAGAAGCACGGCCACCCGCCGGTCAACGGCCTGGCCGATATCAACGACCCCGACACCGGCCAGCCGGGCAACTGGACCGAGCCCAAGAACTTCTCCGGCCTGCTCAAGACCTTCCTCGGCCCGGTGGACGACGAGGAGGGCCTGCACTACCTGCGGCCCGAGACCGCGCAGGGCATCTTCGTGAACTTCGCGAACGTGATGACCACCGCGCGCAAGAAGCCGCCGTTCGGCATCGCCCAGATCGGCAAGAGCTTCCGCAACGAGATCACCCCGGGCAACTTCATCTTCCGCACCCGCGAGTTCGAGCAGATGGAGATGGAGTACTTCGTCAAACCCGGCGAGGACGCCGAATGGCACAAGTACTGGATCGACACCCGTTTCTCCTGGTACACCGATCTCGGCATCGACCCGGAGAATCTTCGGCTGTTCGAACACCCGAAGGAAAAGCTGTCGCACTACTCGGCGGGCACCACCGATATCGAGTACCGCTTCCGTTTCCAAGGCAGCGAATGGGGTGAGCTGGAAGGTATCGCCAACCGCACCGACTACGACCTGAAGACGCATTCGGAGCATTCGGGCACCGAGCTCAGCTACTTCGACCAGACCACCAACGAGCGCTACGTCCCCTACGTCATCGAACCGGCCGCGGGTCTCACCCGTTCGCTGATGGCGTTCCTGGTCGACTCCTACGCCGAGGACGAGGCCCCCAACACCAAGGGCGGCGTCGACGTCCGCACGGTGCTGCGCCTGGACCGCAGGCTCGCCCCGGTGAAGGCCGCGGTGCTGCCGCTCTCGCGCAACGCGGATCTGACGCCGAAGGCGAAAGACCTTGCCGCGCAACTGCGCAGGAACTGGAACGTGGAATTCGACGACGCGGGCAATATCGGCCGCCGCTACCGTCGCCAGGACGAGATCGGCACGCCGTTCTGCATCACCGTCGACTTCGACACCCTGGAGGACCAGGCGGTGACCATCCGCGAACGCGACACCATGGCGCAGGAACGCATCGCGCTGGACAAGGTCGAGGGCTACCTGGCCCAGCACCTCATCGGCGCGTAGCGATCGCGACGTCGAGGCCGGCACCCACGGGGTGTCGGCCTCGTGTCATTTCCGCTCGCCGCGCGGCCGGGTGGTGATCCCGATCGCCGTCGGGATCAGCAACGCGAAACCCCAGGGCACCGCGACCCAGAACGGCCAGAAGTAGCCCGCCCCGGTGGCCGCGTAGATGACAAGGCACAGTGCGTTCACCGCCGCCCACGGAATCCACATGATGATGATCCACTGCGGAATGCTTTCCCCACGAACGGATTTCGTCGGGCGCTGGGCAGGTAGGTCGGCGAGTACCGGCGTCAGCTCACCGTAGGTCTTGGCGTTGTAGACCTGTTGGACGCGATCGTCGTATTCGTGCAGGGTCAGCCGACCCTCGTTCATCGCCGACTTCAATCGGTCGACGATCTTCTCGCGGTCGGCGTCGGACGCGCGTACGTGCTCGGAACCCACCGGCCCAGCCTAGGACCACCGTCGATCCCGCGCCCACACGGCAGCGGGATATCCCGCCCGCGTGGACGAATCAGGGCACGTCCCAGAAATCGTATTCGTGGCGCATTCCCTCGAGGAAGAAGCGCTGCGCGCGCTCCCGGTCGCCGCCGGCTTCGTCGAGCATCTCGGCGCAGCGGGCGGTCAGGGCGGCGAAGCCGGGATCGGCGTAGGTGTCGACCCAGCGCCGGTAGCGCGGGTCGGCGGGCGGATTCTGGGCGAGGATGGCGCCGAGGGTGGAGTATCCCCACATGCAGGGGTAGAGGGCGGCCAGACCGTCGGCGTAGTCGGCGGCCGAATCCAGCAGGAACGCGGTGTATTCGGCACAGGGCTTCCCCTTGACCGCCCCGTTCAGGTCCGCGCCGAATTCCGCGGCGAGCGAGCGGTGCAGCGCGAGTTCGTCATGGTAGGTGGACTGCGCGAGGTCGACCAGATCGCCCAGATGAGCGGCCGGAGCCTGCCAGGCGAGCCGACTGAACACCCGGACGTAGTCGAGCAGGAACAGGTAGTCCTGTTCCAGCCAGGACCGGAAGACGGGTTCGGGCAGGTCGCCGTTCGCGATGCCCGCCACCGTCGGATGGGTCAGCTGCCGCTCGACCAGGGGGCGTCCGAGCTGTTCCAGATGTGCCGCGAGACTCATCGGAGCAGTCTCTCGCACCCGCCGGATTGCGTGTGATCCGCCCGTGCCGCACGCTGTGCGGTGTGTGGTGGTGTGCGGGTGATGTACTACGGGTGTTAGCGGCGTCGGAACAGCGTTTCGTGAGGCACGCGACCTATACCGGTCGAACGGTGCGGGTGGAGGGTGAACTCGATACGGCGGCGTTGCGCGCGGCCTTCGGCGCACTGCTGCGGACCTATCCGGTGCTCACCTGCCGAATCGGCGAAGACGAGGCCGGACACGGCCACCTCCTGCGCCCGAGCGGCGACCATGTCGGCGCGTGGGTCACCCACGGTGAGCCGGACGAGGTGCGTATCCCGGCCGAGTCGATCGACCCGCGAACCCAGCTGGCCTACCTGGACGTGACGGTCGCGCACCGGTCGCGGGTCACCCTGTACGTGCACCACGCCGTCGCGGACGCCGGGCACTGCGTGGAACTGTTCGCCCGGCTGTGGGACAACTACACCGAATACGTCGGCGGCCGGTCGATATCTGTTGTCCCACAGCCATATCCGCAGTCGCTGGAATGGTATGCGGCAGAGCGTGGCATCGTCAGGGGTGAACGGTCCGGACTCGAGGACGCGATCCGAGCGCTGCCGCCGGGGGCGCGAATCCTTCCACCCGATCCGGAGATCCCGCCGCCGCCCGCCTTGGCCCGCCCGCGACGCGCGGTGCTCGACGTCGAGACCACCGCCCGCATCGTCCGACTCGGACGACGGCCGGATGTCACCGTCAACGGCCTGGTCACCGCCGCCCTGCTGCGCGCCTACGTCGCCGAGACATCCGGTGCCGCAGGTGATCCCGTCCCGGTGTCCTGTGTCTACCCGGTCGATATGCGTTCGCGTCTCGACCCGCCCGTGTCCGCCGTCGCGGGCACGAATATGGCGGGCCTCGCCTGTTTCGCCGCGACCGTCGACCCCGCGGGCGATATCGAGAATCTCGGCGCACAGATCTCCGCCCGCCTGCACCGCGACCTCGCCGACGGAACGGTCCGGCAATCGGTGCTGCACTTCCCCGACTTCTTCGGCCCCACCATGATCCACTCGCTGGCCGGGCATATCGCCCTGACCAACACCGGCCGCGTCCGCACCTTCACGATGCCCGCGGGCTCGGCGCTGTCGGAGTACGAGATCGTCTACCTCTCGGCCCATCCGCGCCCGTCGACGGGCGCCGCCGCGGCGGTGACCTTCCTCGTCTACACCTACGCCGATCGCCTGACCGTCGGCATCCTCGGCGGCGGCGCCGCGGGCGACCGGCTTCCGGAAGCGGTCGCGAAACACTTGGAAGCGCTCGCCGCCGAACCGGTCGACTCCTGAGGAACGGCCACGGCGGTGTCGCCGATTCGGGGACAATGCGAGAAGAACGACGACCATCACGACGAGAGCAGGTGTTACGGCGGTGCGCACGAGCAAGGACCGGAAGCGGGTCGGCGGGCTCGGAGCCGCCGCGGTCGGCCTGGCGGCATTGGGATCAGGTGAGGTCGTCGCGGCAGTCGGAGGCGCGTCCCTGATCGACGCGATCGGGCGGACGCTCACCGACACCGCGCCACTGCCGGTGGTCGAGACGACGGTGGAACTCACCGGGCGGCACGACAAAACCTTCATCCGGTTCGGCACCGTGGCGGGCGCGCTCGCGGGCGCGGTCGGTCTGGCCCGGCTGCCCGACCGATGGCACGTCCCCGCCGCCACTGCCTTCGGGGCGGGCGCGGGCGCACTCGGCCTACGACAGGCCAATCGGTCGGCCTGGATCTCCGCGGGTGCCGCGGCAGCCGCCGGTGTGCTCGCCGCGGGCCTGCGCACCCGGTCACGTGGACTGCTGGCCACGCTCGCGGTCGGTGCCGCGGGCGCGGGCCTGCTCGCCGCCGCGCACACCCTGAACCGCGATCATGATCGCAAGCAGCGCAGTGCTATTCGCCGCATCGGCGCGATGGGCAACCCGGCTGTCACGCCCGAGGACGGACTGGAGGGCGAACCCGGCCTGTCGGCCCTGATCACCCCCGAGCACAAGTTCTACGTCGCCGATGTGAGCCCACACCCGCCCCGCGTCGATCCGGCGCGCTGGCGGCTGGCCGTCACCGGCATGGTCGCGCACCCGCTGCGATTGTCGTTGGCCGATCTAGCCGCCGACGCGGTCGAATTCGACGCGGTCCTGGTCTGCGTCCACAACCGGCCCGGCCAGGGACGCGTCGCCAATGCCCGCTGGGTCGGCGTCCCGCTCGCCGATCTGCTCCGCCACGTCATCCCGGCCTCCGGTGCGACCCGCCTCGTCACCAGGGCCGTGGACGGTTACACGATCTCGCTCCCGGTCGAGCCGTTGCGCTCGGGCGAACTCCCCGGCTACCTCGTGATCGGCATGAACGGCGAACCGCTCAGCCCCGCCCACGGCTTCCCCGCACGCGTGGTCGTCCCCGGCCTGTACGGCCAGTACACCGGCGCCAAATGGCTCGCCGAACTCGAACTCACCGACGACAGCCACGTCGACTACTGGTGGAAACGCGGCTGGACCAGCGATCCGCTGTGGGTCGAACCCCAGGCCCGCATCGACGTGGCGGCACCCGGCCGGGAATCGGCGGGCACGACGGTCGTCGCAGGCGTCGCGTGGGCGCCACCGGCCGGCGTCGCCGAGGTGGAGGTATCGGTCGGGGGAGGGCCCTGGCAGACGACGAAACTGGCCGACGAACTCGCCCCCGCCGCCTGGCGGCGTTGGCGCACGACCCTGGAACTGCCGCCGGGCCGTCACACGATCCGCGCCCGCGTCGTCGGCCGATCCGGAGTGGTACAGGCGGGGGAGAACCGACCCCCTTATCCCAGCGGGCCCGGTGGATTCCACGCGGTGACAGTCGAGATCTGAGCGGGTCACCGGGCCGGTATCGCGCATAGCGGGGGAACTCTCGGGCCGGTGCCGTACGGACCGGTTCTCCTCGGGGATCGAGCAAGCTCGACGAATCCCCCGAATCGGGGAGATGATGACGCTGTGCTCGATTACGACGACGAGGCCGCCGACTACGACCGGACACGCGGCGGTTCGCCCCGGGCGCACGCGGCGGCGTCCGCGCTCGGCGAACTGCTGCCCGCACACGGCATCGTCCTCGACCTCGCCGTCGGAACCGGAATCGTGGCCGAGCGACTCGACGCTCTCGGCCACCGCGTCATCGGCGTCGATCTGTCGACCGGCATGCTGCGCCACGCCGCCCGACGTCTACCGGGCCGAGTCGCCAGAGCGGACGCCACCGCGCTTCCACTGCCGAACGACAGCGTCGCCGCGGTGACGGCCATCTGGCTACTGCACCTGCTCGACGACCCCGAACCGGTGCTCGCCGAGGTGGCCCGGGTCCTCCGCCCCGGCGGACTCTTCCTCACGACCGTGGACAAAGCCGCCGCGATGCTGCCCACCGGTGCGCTCCCGCCCACCCGGGTCCCCGCGGACGGCTGCGCACTCCTCACCGCCGTCGGCGCGCGTCACCGCCTCCGATTGTGCACGGCGACATCGTTTCTCGGCCACGGACAGGCCCGCCCCGGCGACGAGGACCCGAACTATCCCGTCCTCGGCCTGCGCCTCGATACCTGACAGTCGAATAGCGACCGGAACGGATACCCGCTGAGGAGTTGTCCCCGTCAGCGGGTATCCCCAGATCACCCGACGCACATCGGTAGGCCCGGGTGGGGAAGCGTGGCCTCGAGGTTCCGGCTCGGCGGTGACGGCTGGGCACCTACCCGGCGGTGATGGGCTCCATGAGTTCGGTGACCCACCCCGAAGGATCCTCGGTGAACTCCAGGGTGACTTCGCGGGCCGGACCCGCCGAGCGGTAACCATTCTCGTCGACCCACCGCCCCAGCGCCTGCCACGGCTCCATGACGGCGTCCATACTGCCCCGGTGCACGACGGTGGCCGCCTGCGCCACCGCGGGCAGATCGACGATCGAGAAGTCCTGCGACGCATCGGATTCCGCCGACACCGGCATCGCCGCGTGCACGACGACCGAGCCGTCGCCCTCGGAGCGCTGCTCGTAGTAGGCGATCGCGGGCCCGACGGGGGTGATCCCCGCTCGATCCAATCGGCGGCACAGTTCCTCGAACAACGGACCGATCACCGGACCGATCGACTGCGGCTCGAAACCTTCGGCCGCGCCGGTCAATTCGGCGACCCGGACGGCGGGGACGGATTTGACGACGACATCCTGGACGGGCATGAGGCCCTCCTTCTCGATGATCCGGAGTCTCGTGTCGACCTGGACGAGCCGGGCGCGATCCTCGGCGATACGCTGCTCGAGCTCCGCGCGCCGCAGGGTCAGCATGCCGCGCAATTCGGCGCTGTCGACCTTCTCGTCGAGAATCCGGCCCACCTGTTCCAGCGTGAACCCCAGATCCTTCAACGCGACGATGCGGTTGAGCCTGGCGAGTCGAGCGGCTTCGTAATACCGATACCCGGTCGCCGGGTCCACCCGATCCGGTCGCAACAATCCGACCGCGTCGTAGTGGCGCAGCATCCGGACCGATACCCGTCCGTGTCTGGCGAAATCTCCGATACTGAACATGACGCCTCCCGGTCTACGACCTCACACGGTGTCAGAGTCAAGTCTGCGCCGGGCACCGGTTCTCAGAAGCGCCCACCACGGCTGACGC
>NZ_JAFMPL010000316.1:0-390 GCF_019038455.1 Nocardia noduli | reverse complement strand
GTGGGGCTGGTTGCCGGTCGGGGCTCGTAGGGTTTCGTTCCACGAGTGAGACGAGTGGGGGTGATGACGGCCCCGGGGGGCGCGGCTGCTCTGGTCCGTGTTCGTTCCTCGGAGGCGATCTCGTGCGCACCGAGATATCGGGCCTGCTGTTGGGCATCGACGACGTGATCGGCCGGTGGCCGGACATCGGGGATCGATCCGGTCGCGGTGGGGTGAGCGCGTTGGTCGGCTATCGGGAGCTGGTGTCGGAGCGTGTGGGTGTCCGGGGGGTGATCGTCTTGTCGAGAATCCGGTTGTTGTGGGGCGCCGGTTGTTTCGGCAAGGTTCGGCGGCGGGGTGGTGTGTGTTCACGGCTGAGAAATCATGTACCGCTGTCGATTTCGGTGGGGT
>NZ_JAFMPL010000315.1:0-390 GCF_019038455.1 Nocardia noduli | reverse complement strand
CTCATCACCTGCGCGGCGGCGAAGTTCACCGCGTCGAGGCCCGACGCGCAGAAGCGGTTGATCTGGATGCCCGGAACGTGGTCGCCGTAATCGCTCACCAGCGCCGCGGCGCGGGCGATGTCGCCCCCCGCCTCGCCGACCGGGTCGACGCATCCCAGGATCACGTCATCCACCAGGGCGGTGTCGAGGCCGTTGCGGTCCTTCAGGGCCCGCAGGGCCGTCTCGGCGAGGCGCAGGGCCGTCACCTCGTGCAGGGCTCCGTCCGCCTTGCCACGGCCGCGCGGCGTGCGGACGTGATCGTAGATGAAGGCTTCGGGCATCGGCGTTCCCCAGCGTGTTCTTGCCTGTTGGCGACGCGGCCTTAGCGGGCCGACTCGCTGGGCGCCAGTC
>NZ_JAFMPL010000314.1:0-391 GCF_019038455.1 Nocardia noduli | reverse complement strand
GAGTAGTGGCGCGACTGGTGCAGGTTGCCGCCGTGGAACCACAGCGCCTCCTGCTGCGTGGGCTTCCACATGTTGCGCTGCTCGCCCTCCCACGGCCCCGGGTCCTTGGTGGTGTCGGAGCCCAGGCCCCACACTTTCCCCACCTTGTCCGCCACCTCCTGGCTGATCAGGTCGGCCACCCAGCCGTTCATCGAGCCGTAGCCGGTGGCATAGACCACCAGGTCCGCCGGCAGTTCGGTGCCATCCTCCAGCACAACGGCGTTTTCCGAGAGGTGGCTGATCTCCTTGCCCGCCTGCAGCTTGATGCTGCCGTCGATCACCAGGTCGCAGGCGCCCACGTCGATGTAGTAGCCCGAGGCGCGGCGCAGGTACTTCATGAACAGGCCCGAGC
>NZ_JAFMPL010000313.1:0-392 GCF_019038455.1 Nocardia noduli | reverse complement strand
CCTGGTGGGCTGCAGCGAAGCTCAGGTCAAACGAGTCTGGGCCGCGGCTGGGCCATCAGAGGCCAAATGAGCATGCTCACCACTGCGGCCGCATGGAGCCAGTTTCTGGACAGGCGACGTTTCGGATGCCGGTGATCATCTGATCGACCCAGCAGCGTTGAACCTGAGGGTCGGTGGCCGCCAGATCATCGAGCCAGGTGCCGACTACCCTTGCCCTGCAGATCGGGTGCTGCTGCATTTCCTCGGTAGCGTCTGAACACCCTTCCGTTCCTACGCCGGAAACCCAGACGGCAAGGCCTTCATTGGCCCATTCAGGCACTTTATGAAGATCCTGGCCACGTTGCTCCTGGATGAGCACGTGCGTCAACTCATGGGCCAGCACAGCTGGGATT
>NZ_JAFMPL010000312.1:0-393 GCF_019038455.1 Nocardia noduli | reverse complement strand
ACCTTCCCGAGGTGGTCAGCGCTCGCGCGCCGGTCGGGCCTATCCCCGCGCATGCGGGGGAACCCTGTCGGATCGCGCGCACTTTCCATGCTCCGACGGCCTATCCCCGCGCATGCGGGGGAACCTCGTGCTCCACCGTGATAAGCGGGCGCTCGGGGGGCCTATCCCCGCGCATGCGGGGGAACCATAAAGGCCCCGAGGTAGTAGAAGGTGCGCATGGGCTATCCCCGCGCATGCGGGGGAACCGGGACGCATCGCAAGCGCGCCAGGAGCGTGCGGGGCCCATCCCCGCGCATGCGGGGGAACCACGACCTGCCCGAGCGGGTTGGTGGCCGGCGCGGGCCTATCCCCGTGCATGCGGGGGAACCGTGGCGATTTCGGACTCGCCAGCCT
>NZ_JAFMPL010000311.1:0-400 GCF_019038455.1 Nocardia noduli | reverse complement strand
CCACGCTGATGATCGTGACGGCGCAGGCCTGCTCGATCTTCAACATCGCGGTGAAGACGGGTGCCGCGCAGAACCTCATCAGCCTGAACTTCATGCAGGGGGCCTTCGGCCACGGCGTGACCTGGGGGCAATGGTTCCTGGCCGCCCTGCCCTTCACCATCGGCATGTCCGTCGTGCTGTTCTTCGTGTCGCTGTGGCTGCTGCGCCCCGAGGTACCCGACTCCGAGGACGCCGCAGGCAACCTGCGCGAGCAACTGCGCGCGCTCGGCCCCGTCAGCGCTCCGGAGAAGCGCCTGATCGCGGTGGCGCTGCTGCTGCTGGTGCTCTGGTCCACGGAAGGCACGCTGCACCCGTTCGACACGACCACCACCACGCAGCTGGGCATCGCGCTGCTGCTCAT
>NZ_JAFMPL010000310.1:0-401 GCF_019038455.1 Nocardia noduli | reverse complement strand
CCTCTGGGACAGGTCAGTAATCATCAAGAACGAGGAAAAACGAGAAGAGTTCCGCTGTGTGCAGTACCGGGCGCAGTATTTCAAAGGTGAGGCGAAAGTAGATATCACCTTCTCCGATGCCATCATGCCGTATCTGACACAGCTGAAGGGGCAGTTTACGCGGGTAGTCGTGAAGAACGTCTCCAGCCTTTCCAGCACCTACAGCATCCGCATTTACGAGCTGCTCCAGCAGTTCCGCAGCCCCGGTGACAGACCGAGAGCTATCGATGATTTCCGCACCATGCTTGCCGTTGAAGATAAATATCAACAATTCAACGACTAGAATACGATGATAATCAAGCCAGCCATCGCCGAACTGAACGACAAAAGCGAACTGGTTGAAACTGTTGAGACGAACAAAA
>NZ_JAFMPL010000309.1:0-401 GCF_019038455.1 Nocardia noduli | reverse complement strand
GGCGTGGAATACGCCGTGAAGATGCAGCCGATCCCCTACAACGTGGCCAAGGCCAAGGAACTGCTGAAGGAAGCCGGCTTCCCCAACGGCTTCGAGACCACGCTGTGGAGCGGCTACAACAACACCACCAGCCAGAAGGTGATCCAGTTCCTGCAGCAGCAGCTGCAGCAGGTGGGCATCAAGGTGTCGGTCGAGGCCCTGGAGCCTGGCAAGCGCGCCGAGACCGTGGACGCCTGGCCCGATCCCAAGACCTCCAAGCTGCGCCTGTACTACATCGGCTGGTCGTCCTCCACCGGCGAGGCCGACTGGGCGCTGCGCCCGCTGTTCGCGACCGAATCGTGGGCGCCGAAGCTCGCCAACTACGCCTTCTACAGCAACCCGGTGGTGGATGAGTCCATCGC
>NZ_JAFMPL010000308.1:0-401 GCF_019038455.1 Nocardia noduli | reverse complement strand
GCCTCGACATGGTGGAGAGCCACCATTCGCTGCGCTGCTCGTTCGAGAAGGGGCGCAGCGTGCCCCTGCGCGCGGGTGCGTCGGCCAAGTGCGTGCTGGCCCACCTGCCCGAGGCCGCGCGCGACGCGGTGCTCGATGCCCAGTGGGGGCCCGGCACGCCCGGCCGCGAGTCCGCCCGCCATGAGCTCGACGCCATCCGCGCGGCGGGCTTCGCCGTGAGCGAAGGCGAAGTCGACGAGGGCGTGTGGGGCTGCAGCGTGCCGCTCTTCGGCGCCTCCCGCCAGGCCGCCGGCGCCATCACGCTCATGGCCCCGATCCTGCGGGCCCAGGGGCAGGAGACGGCGCTGATACGCATGGCGGTCGTGGCCGCCGCGCGCATCTCCCGCCAGCTGGTCCTGCAC
>NZ_JAFMPL010000307.1:0-403 GCF_019038455.1 Nocardia noduli | reverse complement strand
CCCAGGGAATGGCCGACTGCATCCAGACCGCCCTGCGCATGCCGCTCGAAGAGCGCCAGCAGCGCCACCGGGCCCTGCTGGAGCGCATCCGCCGGCAGGACATCCACTGGTGGCGGCGCACCTTCCTGGAAGCGCTGGAGAAGTCGCAGGACTGAGGCCACGCGCCCGGCACACGGTCCACGGCACAATGCGCGCATGGCCCAGGGCAAACGCATCTCCGCAGACATCGCCGACGACGCGCTGGAGGCGATCCGCGCCTTGGGCGCAGCGGCCAGGCAGGCCCGCCTCGCGGCGGGTGACGGCCAGGCCGCCGCCGCGGCGCGCCTCGGGGTGCACGTGCAGACGATCGGCCGCATCGAATCGGGCGAGCCCGGCGTCGCCATCGGGCACGTCGTGGGAATGC